>NZ_JABXKM010000040.1 GCF_017115025.1 Nostoc sp. NOS(2021)
GCTTCATCGGATATCTTCTTCAAGCCCTTTTTTATCGAGCTAAAGAAAATAATATCAAGTAGATGCTATGTGAACAAAGATTTCTGAAATATCTTCTGACATCCTGTTTTCTTGGTCATAGCGTAGTCAGTTCATCATTGGCTACTTCAACGACTAAAAACTAATTTATCTTCTAGTTATTTCTAAGCAAATTGACATGGTTAGGTATCATAGTTTGCGATCAAATAACTAAAAATACTATTATTATTTACTTAAGTACTATAAACCTATCAGGTTGCAGTAATTTGTGCAAACTTATCTTTGCATAGAGATTTGTAAAATGCAAGTATCGCAACTCTAGAACAAACTGATACCAAAATCGTATCAAGCGCAATACTTTTTTTGAAATTCCTCTCTGCTTTCATTTGCTGTAGAATTTATTTGGAAATAAAGACAACATATTTAATTCAACTCACCGAACGATACAGTGAACGAAGAACGAAGTTACGATCTTGCTCTGGCAAAGTTGAATTGGAGAAACCTAACTCACCAAGAAAGGAATTGTAAATGATATGTCCAATCAACGTTTTCAGAACAAAGTCGTCCTTGTCACTGGAGGTAATAGCGGGATGGGTTTGGTTACAGCTAAAACTTTTGATGCCGACAAGAGGACTTTTCAAATATCCTCTTAGAACAAGTGTCACATCAGCAAACTATAAACTTTGAATATGGAGGTCTAAACCCTGAAACTCAAATAGTTGTTCAACCGCACACAAGGCCAAAATAAGGTGTTGCAGCAATAGGTATAGTTTAGGGCTTTCGCTATTCCCGAAAAAAACTTTACTTGTTATGGATCGTTCAATCTTTGATAATAAACTTGCTTTTTAAGGTTATTTATGAACCCAAATAAAACATTTCCGGCATTCATAATTTAGGAGAATTGACTATGCCAGTCGAGTTCATCGGAGCAATCCGAACAAAACCAGTTTCGGAGTTAAATAATGTTCAGAATTTCCTGAACGAAAACATCATAGACCAAGACTATATTCGTGAACTCACTCAAGCCCATGAAAAAGGGGGCTTTGATCGGGTACTAGTTGCCTACAGAGCTAATAACCCTGATAGCTTTATTGTAGCTAGCTACGCTGCTTCAATAAGCGAGCAATTGGGCTTTTTAATTGCACATCGACCAGGTTTTGTCGCACCAACTCTGGCTGCTCGCACAGCAGCGACCCTTGACCATTTCACCAATGGTCGGATCGCAGTGCATATAATTACTGGTGGTTATGATGCAGACCAGCAAAGGGATGGGGACTGGCTCGACCATGACAACCGCTATCGTCGCACTGATGAGTACTTAGAAATTGTCCGCCGCATCTGGACAAGTGACACTCCTTTTGATTACGAAGGCGAATTTTATCGCGTCAAAGATGCTTTCTCTGCAATTAAACCGTTGCAAAAGCCTCACATCCCGCTTTACTTTGGCGGCGCATCTAACCAAGCCGTGGAGGTAGGAGCCAAGCATAGTAATGTCTACGCCATGTGGGGTGAGCCAATTGCTGCAATTAAAGAGCGGATAGCAAATGTTCGTGCTGCTTTACCAGATGGTCGTTATATTCGCTTTAGCGTTTCTGTGCGACCTATTCTTGGTGTCACAGAAGAACAGGCTTGGGAAAAAGCTTACAACATTTTGGCGCGAATTCAAAAACTACGGGGAGGGACAACACTAATTCCTTCAGAGCCTTCACAAGCAGTAGGGTCACAGCGGTTAGTAGACTTTGCCCAAAAAAGTGAAATCTACGATAAGTGTCTGTGGACACCAATTGCCACAGCTACCGATGGAGGAGGTAACACGACAGCTCTGGTGGGAACACCAGAACAAGTTGCAGAGGCTTTAGTTGATTATTACGATGCAGGTGTTACGACCTTATTGATCCGGGGTTTCGATCTTGTACAGGATGCGATCGAGTATGGACGTGAGGTCATTCCTCTAGTACGTGCAGAAGTAGCACGGCGAGAGCGCCAAGCAGTTACAGTAGGAAACTAATAATCATATAGAAATATCTACTGCTGATATTTTGTACCGTTCATTCTCAGAAATGGCGTAGTTATATTACCTGGCTAAATCTTTGCTACATAATGATCCCGCCAACCTCTCTTTTTGAGAATGGGTAAAGAGGGAATGAAATCTGTTGCAAGCATAAAGTCAATTGGTAGTAGCCGTTAGTCGTGAGAGTCTTTAACTAGTAAACGTTTTACTACTACCTAAAAGACTACTAACTACTAACAGCCATGATGAAAAATATTGGATTTGGAACGAACTAATTTAATATAGATCGCCAAATAGTGATGATGCGAAAAGTTAGATTGTTAGCTCATAAATAATTATGAAGAATATTGTTGTATTCGTGTAGACGCGCAGCAGAAATTCAAGAGACATTGCTTAACTCTCTTATGAAAACATACGGTAAACAGTATTTTTAGAATAGGAGAATAGATTTCAACTATCTTGAGTTCGATTACTACATTTAAATCTATCTTTTGGCTGATTTTCAAATTTGTAAAAGTATTCAAGAATTGGAAAGAAGAAACAAGAAGCATCTCGACAACAAAACATTCTGAGTTTTGTTCTTTAAACCGAGTAGAAAGGATTAAGAGATGCAAAGCTTCTTGAAAGCTTCTTAAAGTATTTCCAAGCTCTATCTTTAACCTATGCAAACAGCTTAAATGCAGAAAATAGTACGGAAGTTAAAATAATGCACACCGTTGACAGCTATTTCACATTTAAGATGAATGGTAGTTCAGAACATCTCCCTTTGCTAATTAGTAAAAAAGTAAAGGTTCATATGTTTTAAACCTAGTGACAGAGAGGCTTTTAAAATGGGCTTGGTAGTCAGACATGATTTGCAAGAGCTACAAAATTAAGCTATTTTCTGAAAATTTGTTGAAGTTCGGATTTTCCAGGTTTTTTGTTCAAGTGTTTATAGGTTAATAATTTGACTGATTTTGAGGTGGACTGAATCCTGATATAAAAAACTATATGCATATATGCAATCCCTCTAGTCATGGATTGGTATGTAATTAAACGATTATTGTAAGGATTCAGGAGACAGTCTTAATAAAGGAGTATTACAGGCGTAAAGGATTGCAACCATTCAAAAGCAATGTGATGGTGTCTTATCTAAACATTTACTTAATGGACAGAAAAAGATTATGGAGCAAAGCCTTTTAGCTCATATCTCACACCAGATCCAAAATGGTGAACATAAAGAGAAGTTAGATAGAACTCAGTCAACTTCACACCACTTGGGAGAAATTAGAGATGATTATGGCGATCGCAGATTACATCACGGCAAGAACGCAATAACCGTTGATTTGCCATACTTTTGGCGTATATGAGGTCTGAAAAATGGATACAAAAGCTTTCAAGCGATCGCTGCATAGTTCTGAACAATACTATCGTAAGGGATTTGGCCACTCAGAACAAGCAACAGCAATGTTGCAACTAGAGTACCAAAGTAACTTGATTCAAGATAAAGGACTTTTGTAAAAATAACTTGAACAATTTTTTGAGAGAAGCTATCTCAGGGCAGACATCTCAAACATTTTTATGAGCAACTTATTTTTACAATAATCCTAATTCACATTCACCGTTATTTATTTTTAAGAAGTTTCTAATGTCGTTCTATAAAATGAAATAGCTCTGATACGTTTGAATAATTAGCAGTAGTGATGAATTTCAGGAAGAGTTTGAGTTGTGGAGATTGAGGCCCGTCTCGCCAGACAGAGGAAATCTGGAACTTAGGACAAGGCGGTAGTATAGCGATAAATCGCAAGTCTTCCGTGGCGAATTTACTCAAGGTTCGTGTAGTCAAAAGTATACCTGCACCAGAGGAGACAAGTACCGGGCACTGCTGGTTAGGTTTCTTATGGAGTAGCTTAGGCTCAACCCCCCCGTTTCTTAACAGAGCGAGAAAACTGTCATAAAACTGCGGATTTTCCCGCCTCGGTTGAAAGATGAATGTCTCATTACGGAGATCGGCAAAAGGAATAAGTTTTTTGTTTCCCAGCCGATGAGTCTTGGGAACGAGAATCCCAAAGTCCTCTTGATGAATCAATTCCGTTAAAACTCCATTCAAGTTGATTCTACCTTCAACAAATGCAACCTCAAGTTTTCCTATTTGTAATTGTCTTAATTGCTCTTGCGAAGATATCTCCTCAGTGAGGATATGTATCTCAGGATGATGGTAGCGAAATGCTGACAGCGCCGACGCAAGAATACTATGGAAAGCCGAGCCACAAAAACCTACGCGAAGTGTGCCCTCGCCGCTGTTTGCTGATTGACTAACCCGTTGCTTGAGTTGCTCGGCTTGATCAATCAAGTCCTTTGCTCCTTGGTAGAGGGTTGTCCCACTTTGAGTCAGCTCAACCCTTGTGGTTGAGCGCTCAAAGAGCTTGACTCCTAACTCCTGCTCAAGTCGTTGCACAAGTCTTGTCAAGGGGGGTTGTGTCAGATGCAATCTCGCTGCCGCTTTTCTAAAGTTCAATTCTTCCGCAAGGACTAGGAAAGCGTTTAAATCTCTCAATTCCATATAATAAATACACAGAAATTCACTAATACCACAATCGTATCAAGCGGGATAGTTTTTTGAAATGGTTTTGTTATATGAAACAAAAAAGTCATAGATCAGGTGTATAAAAAGCTGAATAGGTAAACCTAAGTTAGATCAAAAAGAAACTGTAAGTCATTATGTCTAATCCACATTTGTACAACAACCTTGGGAATCACTCCAAGATGTCCAGACGCGATTTTTTCAATGCCTGTTATGGACTCATGGGTTTGTCTACTGCTTTAGTCAGCTGTAATACAAAAAATAGCAATACCAGGTTAGTTCGACTTGGTTATCAAAATTCTGGGGATCTCATTGCCCATGAGAAGAAAGTGATGGAGAAGCGTCTGGCTCCTCTGGGAATTGATGTCCAGTGGTCTTTGTTCGTCTCTGGCCCTCCCCTACTGGAAGCTTTAGATACTGGTAGCATCGATCTAGGTCCAACGGGAGAAACGCCGCCTATTTTTGCCCAGGCAGCTGGCAGCAAGTTGGTGTATCTAGTTAATATACCAGGGCTGACTGCAGAAGCCAAAGCGATCATCGTCCCAAAGGACTCTTCGATTCGCACTTTGACGGATCTCAAAGGCAAAAAAGTTGCTTTTGCTAGAGGTACTGCTCTGACTTATTTCTTAGTGAAAGCACTCGAAGAAGTAGGGCTGAAACTCAGCGATATTAAACCAGTGAATCTGACGACTATCGATGGACGCTCGGCATTTTTGAATAAGACGGTAGATGCCTTTGTAGCTTCCGATCCATCTTTACTGCAACTCCAGCGAGAAACTAGTATTCGCGTCCTGCGAGATGGTAAAGGAATTGAAACACCGGGGGGCTATTACCTGGCTTCCCGAGAGTTTGCCACAAAGAATCCCGATCTGCTCAAAGCAATTCTGGAAGAGTATTACAAAGTTGGACAATGGACAAATAACAACAGGCGTGAGGCAGCTGCAATCATCGCACCAAAGACCAAGGTCGATCCTTCAATGATGGAGCTATTGCTGACGAGGCGTAATTTTGATATGAAACCGATTACCGAGCAAGTAATTAGCGCTCAACAGCAGGTTGCGGATCTGCTGTATCAGTTAAAGATTATTCCAAAACAGGTAGATGTTCGCTTGGGAATCTTAACCCCTACAGAGTATGCGGCAATTACTCCTAATATTATAAGCGGTAAGTAGCCCTCATCAACTGCATACACCAGGACGAAATACTCGCGCAAAAGTATCATGAGACGGAATGCCATTTGGCAACTCTAAAAATGTTTTTAACCATTCATATTTTGCACAACCATAAGTCTCTATTCCTACCCAACCATTTGCTCCACAGATCACTGCACAGATAGCAATCGTCATGATATCGATTAACTTGTGTCGGAGGGTGCGATCGCATAATGTTCAGTAGCACGATTATCCCAAAAAGCTACATCGCCAATTTTCTAACGCCACCGGACTGTATTTTCGGGACGTGTGATGTAAGCCTGCAATAATTTCACGATTTCATCGGATTCATTCTGAGATAAACCACGCAGACGACGCACAAAACCACCAATAAATAATCCACGTTCGCCAGATTTAGGATGGACTAAGCTCATAGGTCATCCTATTTTGGATTTTGGTTCATTTTTGGTCAATGCTCAATAGTTAACACATTGCCTATGTCCTATTTTTTGCTCCACCAACGGGGATAGGTTCACCAAGAACTTTGGCAAATCTTTGTAAATAGAACGTGAGTTCGACAGATAGAAAAGCCCAAAAAGGTTGCTGGGTATAAATTTGCTCAACTGGACAGGCGAAGTGCGATCGCTCTAGACTGGCGATCCCTCTCTAAAACAGATCCTTGAGAAATGTCTACTTGAATCTGGTACTGGATAAAGTCAGGTAATGCGCGATCGCTCTCTTTAAAAAAGGTTATTACTTTTGCTACAACCATGACACTTGATTTTATATGAATTTCTATGATACTCTGCCTTTATCCATAAACTACAGTTACTTGATAAAATAACCGTAGTTTATGACTACACAATGTGCATCAAACGGGAATCACCCCTTATGCCAAAAGATTGGTATGAATGGCACGACCTCTACAACACTGAGCCAAAATTGCAGCAGCGTCTAGAAATCGTGCGGGAATATATTGCTTATAGCTTGAATGCCTCACCAGATGGCGCTATCCGAATAGTGAGTGTTTGCGCGGGTGATGGACGAGATTTATTAGGAACTTTAAAAAATCACCCCCGTGCGAAAGATGTTTCTGCACGACTGGTTGAAATAAATTCAAATCTAGTTGAGCGTGGACGAGCAACTATAGAGTCTTTGGGTTTAGCCAAGCAAATTGAGATTATCAATGGTGATGCAACTCTTGCCACTAACTATGTAGGAGCAGTACCAGCAGATATCGTGATTGTGTGTGGTGTCTTTGGCAATCTGGCTGAGGAAGCTGAACTCAATCGCTTACTAGATAACCTGAGTTTTCTGAGTAAACCAGGTGCTTTTGTCATCTGGACTCGCGGACACTCTAACGGTATTCCCTTCTCTGACAATGTGCGAAAAATATTAAGTGCATCTGGATTTGAGGAAGTGAACTTCAAGCTTACGGACACGGGAGATATGGGTGTAGGACTTCATCGTTACCTTGGTGAGAACTTGGCTGCACCCAAAGAGCAACAGTTATTTGTGTTTTCCGGCATTCCTAGTAAAGCGAGGTAAAAAATGTCTATTCAAAACACAGTGTCAACTTGGGAAGAAGTTTTAGAGACTGCTAGAAAAAATACCTCTGCGCGTAGAGTAAAGAGGACAGGACAATCTCCTTCTACTGCACCAATACCCAGCAGTTTACAGAAACTTCCCCCAAACACACAACCACCAGTCTTGCTTTATCGAGATACTAATTCTTGGTGTCCTTTCTGCGAACGAGTTTGGTTTGCTCTGGAAGAAAAGGAAATTCCCTTTGCAACGGAGTTTATTGATTTAAGTAATAAACCCAAATGGTACACTGACATAGTTCCAACAACCCTTGTCCCAGCAGCAAAAATTGAAGGTAACTTAGTATATGAATCTAAAGATATTCTCTTGGCTTTAGAAGAAAGGTTTCCACATCCAGCATTATTGCCTGAGAATTCAGAGGAAAATGCTGTTGCTAGGCAGTTAGTTGAAGACGCTGAGACTAACGGTTTTAGAGAGATTGCTTACAAATTCCTGAGAGAAGCACCTGTAGATGCTGATGAGTTGGCAAACTTACAAGCAGCATTTGAGGCGAAGTTAGATGAACTTGAGCAAGCTTTGGCTAAATATCCCGGCGCTTACTTTGTCAGTACATTTAGCTTAGTTGACATTTTATATAGCCCCCATCTGGATAGATTGGCGGCTAATTTACCTGTGTATCGGGGATATCATCTCAAAGGAAATCCTCGCTTTCCTCGAATTAATGCTTGGTTTGACGCACTTAATCAGCGTCCTGCTTATCACAGAGTGAAGTCGGATAATATTACCAATAATTTACTTTTGCGTCGCAGATGGGGTGTCGAACCGATTGGGAATCCTTTACCTCTAGATGTGGCAGATAGTGAGAAAATTCAATATCGCGCCGAAGCGGCTGAGAGATTGAGCGATAATCGGGAAGTTGCGATCGCAGATATTATCAAAAACTCTGGAGTCCAAGTTTTAGCAGCAGATGGTGATTTTACCACAGTTAAGGACGCGGTTGATTTTCACCTACGACAACTAGCTGATTATCTCATTCATGGCAATGGCGAAACTTTACCGGGTGGTCGGACAGGTGGTAAAAATAGCAGTGTTGATTCTATCTTCGCTGCTGTGGGGGCGATCGCTTTCGCATATTTGAGAAATCGCATCTGCGCCCCCCGTGATATGAGTGCTGGTGCAGCAACCGCGTTTCGGGCTGCGATCGATAAATTGTTGACTTCTGTTTATTAATTTTGTGGGCGTTGCTGAATATATGTATGAATTTGCCGGGCTACGCCCCGCTAACGCTAACATGCAACAGACGCAGCGAAAAGTCGGAGCGCTTCTGAATTCTGACGCCAAGCCGCAGAGCGTCTCCGGCTCCGCTCCTGAATTCTGCCGTACTGTAGAAACTTTATTGAGGAAAGGGAATTGCTAGCAGTCCATAGTGAAAATGAACTACAATTAACTGCTGATGTACTGGTAATTGGTGGTGGGCCTGCCGCTGCATGGGCAGCATGGGCAGCCGCATCCCAAGGAGTCAAAGTCATCATTGTTGATAAAGGTTTTCTGGGTACGAGTGGTGCGGCGGCAGCTAGTGGCAATGGCATCATGGCCCCTTCTCCAGAGAATTGGGACAAAGTTTTATGGGAGCGTTATCGTGTAGGAAAAAACCTCGCTAACTTACGTTGGATCGAGCGTGTTATCGAAAAAACTTGGCTGAGTTTGCCCCTAGTGGAAAGTTGGGGCTATCGTTTCCCTAAAGAAGATGGGGAATCTGTGCGTCAGAGTTATTATGGCCCTGAATATATGCGGGTACTTCGCAAAAACCTTTTGCGTGTTGGTGTGCAGATTCTCGACCAAAGTCCGGCTCTAGAGCTTTTATTGGCTGACGACGGCTCAGTAGCTGGAGCAAAAGGTGTGCAGAGGCAACATCATCGTACCTATACCGTTCGGGCTGGTGCAGTAGTCTTAGCGAATGGCGGTTGTGCATTCTTGAGTAAAGCATTAGGTTGCAATACCAATACAGGTGATGGACTGCTGATGGCAGTGGAAGCTGGTGGGGAACTTTCTAGTATGGAAGCTTCTAATCACTATGCCATTTCGACGGCTTTAAATGCGACTGTAACCAGGGGTGTTCCCTTTGGTTGGGCTAGTTATACTGATGAAGCAGGCAATGATCTTGGTGGCTATATCAATGGTCGTCGCGATCCATTTTTCCTCCCTAATGCCCTGATGAAAGGCCCCGTTTATGCTCGTTTGGATCGAGCCACACCGGAAGTTAAAGCAGTGATTGAAAAGTCTCATTTCATCGCTTTTCTACCCTATACAAAAGCTGGTATTGACCCCTATACAGAACGAGTGCCTGTGACACTTGTTTTAGAGGGTACAGTCCGTGGTACCGGTGGGATTCGGATTGTGAATGATAATTGCGCTACAAAAGTTCCTGGCCTCTACGCTGCCGGTGATGCAGCATCGCGGGAGTTTTTAGCCGGTTTAGCTTCTGGGGGTGGTGGCCCCAATGCTGCCTGGGCAATCTCCACAGGGCAATGGGCAGGAGTTGGAGCAGCGGACTTTGCTAAGAGTCTGGGCGCTCATGCAAATGAACGAGTTACGCGTCCTGCTGGTCAAGTGGGATTGCGATCGCCTATGGCGGGGCGCAGCCCATCGCCATCCTCACCCACTTCTGAATTCGATAGTGAGGCGATCGTGCATGGTGTACAAGCCCAGATGCTCCCGTTGGAGAAGAATTACTTGCGTTCTGAGCAGGGACTTTTGGATTCTCTCGCTAAATTAGAAACGCTGTGGCAGCAAGTACAAGAAAATCCAAAACAAGATACAGTGCGCGATGTGGAATTTTCTCGTCGAGCGGCTGCTCTGACTGCTGTAGCACGATGGGCATATTTTAGCGCGTTACATCGCACGGAAACGCGCAGCGAACATATTCGCATGGACTATCCCGAAACCGATCCAAATCAGCGTTATTACCAAGCGACAGGCGGCTTAGATAAGCTCTGGGTGAGGCGTGATTGGATTACGGATGCGATCGCTACACCACCAGTAATCACCACTCAAACCACACCAACTGTATCAAAGTTGTAACAGGAGCATGATCATGATTGAGCTTGTCAGCCATAAACTCTGTATCAATTGTAATTTGTGCGTCCAAGTTTGTCCTACCAATGTCTTTGATTCCATACCTAACCAACCACCTGCGATCGCCCGCAAGGAAGACTGTCAAACTTGTTTTATATGTGAGGCATATTGTCCTGCGGATGCGCTCTACGTTGCGCCTGAATCTCATACCGATATTGAAGTCAATGAGGATGATTTAATTGAAAGTGACATCATGGGTGAATATCGTCGCCTCTTGGGTTGGGGATATGGTAGAAAAAACAATAGTGAATTGGATACGGCTCATAAACTGCGCCAACTGCCGCGTCCTTATCAAAGTTAATTTGGGTGTTTGGGGACACTTCTCTACCAGAGGCTGCGCCAACGACAAGCGGTAGTTGAGCGACTTGCCCTGAGCGCAGTCGTTCGCGTAGCGTCCCGTAGGTAAGCAGGGCTGTTTCATTCCACAAAGGATAAAACCCACATTCTGCACTTCATTTTGTAATATCTATACTGATACGAAACTTTTCCATAAATTTTAAATAAAAATACTTAATTTGTGTAGTAATTAATATAGCTAGTATTACAAACCTTGCTAACTGCTCGAAATTAGTGAGGTATTGACACGGAAAAAAGGTGAGAGAATAAATGATAAACCTCGTCTACGTTGAAACCCGTATTTTTTCCTCATCAGGTTCAAGGTGATTTTTCACCCACAAGCGATCGCTAATTTCAAAGGGGTTGGAATTAATATCTTGTTCAAATAAATGAACCCGTTCAATCAGTTCTGTAGAAGATTGATAACATGTATCATAGGTAACATCTTCACGTAACTACTGCCACAGGTGTTCGACAGGCATAAAATCAGGGCTATAACCAGGTAGGGCTTACACCACCAAGGCTAATGGATGCGATCGCTGGGTTGAATCCCATCGATTGCTCATTGTCTGAGTGCCACCCGATTGAATCTTGTCCACTGCGATACTGATTGCCGATGACGATGCGGAACTTGTAGCCAGTCAACGCGGTGATTGAGTCGCGCAACTTAGCCAGATTGTCTGTCCAAGTCAGGGGTTTCAAAAATACGCTGTTGGAGTAAAGATAGTCACAGCCTTTGTCACCGTACAGACACTCCAGGCGGGGGACGGGCATTGTTTTACCCAACATCCTGATTTGATTTTGCTGGCACTCCAATTTCAAGCAGTGTTGATAGTAGGGAAAACGCACCTTATTGACTAATAAAAACTAAGAGAGATTTCAAAATGACATAGATAATTGTAAAAATCGATAAGATAATAAATAAAATAAATGAATTGTTTCGGAAAATTATAATTTAGCTTATCTGAAGCTCAATCATTATTTATTAATACTAAAAAAAACTCAAGATTCGAGTCTATAAAAGTATGTTTTTCTAGAGGAAAAGTGAAATTTTTCCTAAAAAGTCAAATTTGGATATATGAGTTTAAGCTAGCGCTAAGACTCTTGCTAAATAGTTGTTATCCATCGCGGCGAGAAACTGTTTATTTTTGATTCCACGTTTAACACGGTTCTCTTGAGTTAAAAGATTGACTGCAATATGTCTGAGAATTGCAAAATTCTGTGGAGCATTATCTTTTCTAATCCGACAGTCATCTTCCCTCAATGCGACATCCAATAACGGCAGTCGCTACAACTCTTGGAACCCCCGCAACCCGCTGCCTCCCCAATGTAATGAATTCTCAATTCCCCAATGACTGCGAATAGAATTACCATGTTCCTTGACAGGCAGCCGTCGGCTGCCTCTAACTCCCCTAAATAATGATTATCATTACCATACAAATGAATGTTTAATTTCCTGAAAGCCTTATTTGATTAGAGTTTTGCTAAATTCTACTCTGATTCAGGCTCGTCAATATTTAGATGCGTTTGCCCTGCTGGCGGAAGTTGGATTTATTTATCGGTTCTTTGCAAAAATCACTCAGTACTTGCCATAAATGAGCAGCAATTTTCCTGACACGTTCCTCGCCGTAGTGCGCTTCACAGGCTATATTGGTGTAGGTTTTGCCTTCCCAGGAAGAACGCAATACGATCTCTTGGAGCGTCGTTAAACCGGTTGCTTGACTGGCTTTTAGTAGCAGTACTACTTCATCTATAGTCATTACTCATCGGCTCTAATTCAGGATGAAATTTTCTCACACCATTATGCTTTGGAACTCAATGTAGCCTGCCCTGTATGGATAGCAGCCAGCCCTGACCAAAAAAGCGACAAACAAGCCTTGACAAATTTTTTGTATCCTGAAACATTTGACGTGACTTAATCATAGAATTTTTTTTACAAATTTTTCCGAGTTTTTAGGTAATTGTATGTGATTTGAACTACTTTTTTTAGACATATCTTAGAATATAGATGCAGACAATGTAGCTATTTTTTTCTAAAAAATGGCTACGGCGATCGCAACAGAGGTTACATTCGTCCGTTTAGCATTTTCTAAATTTCATCCAAATTGATGATATGGGCTGATATATCTCCAACCGAAGTTACAGCCTAATAAACCAAGTTGACGATTTGTTAACCAAACCGTACTGTCCATAACTGGATCGTCAGGGTGCTAAGACAGCGTAGAGAGAGCTACAGGATATCTTCCTCATCGTACCAGCAGCTATGCATATCGAAGAACCCGCTACCCATGAACTGGAAACTCCACTTTCAGTACAAGATTCCCAGAGTTTACCAGAATTACAGCCACTCCAAAAAGGACAAAAAGACTTATCTCAAGAAGACTTATCTCAAGAAAATTTCGATACTTCAGAATGCTCACAAGCTGCCTTACAAATGGCATTAATAGCCAGTGGCTTGGGGTTGTGGAGTTGGAATCTGGTAACTGACAAAACCTATTATGATCCTCAGTGGAAGCGCATCCTGGAGTATGAAGTAGATGAAATCGATAATGACCATAAATCCTTTGAGCAACTTGTACATCCACAGGATTTACCGAGAATTCGCCAGGTATTGCACGATTATCTGCAAGGATGCACACCTGTGTTTGAAGTTGAATTGCGAATGTTGACTAAATCCGGCGAGTGGAAGTGGATTTTGACTTGTGGAAAAGTATTTCAGTGGGATGAATTCGATAAACCAGTGCGGATGGCGGGGACGCACAAGGATATTAGTCAGGATAAAGCGATCGCTATTCAACAATACCAACTATTTGAACAAGTCCAAAAAGAAATTGCCCAACGTCAGTCTACCGAAGACCAAGTTAGGGAAAAATCACAGCAGCTAAAAATTACCCTCGATGAACTCAAATATACCCAAAAGCAGTTATTGCAGAACCAGAAAATGGCTAATCTCGGTCAGCTGGTGGCGGATATGGCTAACGAAATTAATAACCCGGTTAGCTTCATCTACGGCAATCTTCATCCCGCCAGTCAATACGCTGAAGACTTAATCAGAGTCATTGAACTTTACCAACATTACTATCCCACACCGACCCCAGTCATTGCCTCACATCTGCAACGCCTCGACCTCGGTTTTGTGAAAACAGACTTTTTAAAATTGCTGTGGTCAATGCGAGCTGGATCTGAGCGCGTCAAAGAAATTGTTTTCGCCTTGCGGAATTTTTCCAGTTCTGACGAAGGTCAAATGAAAAATGTTGACTTGCATGAAGGACTTGATAGTGTTTTGAGGATTTTGCAGCATCGTCTGAAACAACAGCCTGATAGAGCCGGGATTGAAGTAATTAAAACCTTTGGTGAATTGCCCTTAATTCAGTGCTATCCTGGTGATCTAAATCAGGTATTCATGAACATCTTGACTAACGCCATTGATGCGTTAGAAGAAAGGATGAAACATGATTATTCCTTTACCCCCAAGATTTTGATTCATACAGAAATTGTTAGCAGTCATTTAACTTTGGTCAACAGTAATGAACCTTGGGTAAATATCAACCAACTGGGTAAAAAACACAAAGTTATAATTCGCATTTATGACAATGGTAAAGGCATACTTCCCCATATCCAAAGACATATATTTGAACCATTTTTTACCACAAAGCTATTAGGTAATGGCAAGGGACTAGGACTATCAATTAGTCGGGAAATTATAGTTGAAAAACATCAAGGTAAACTTAAGTGTAATTCTAAATTAGGTCAAGGCACAGAGTTGGTCATTGAGATGAATACAACAGCAAAACACTATGCTGCTATTAGAAAGCACGCCAGCTTTTGAGCAATATTTAATAATTCCACAAATTTTAACAAATGAGCAATGCTGTGCCCCTACCGCGTGGTCTATTTACCTGAAAATAGCTCAGTACTTACGCAAAAATTGCTAAAAAGCTTAATTTATCGAACCGCCTTCTCTGCGAGAGGCTGACGCCAACGCGTAGCGTCTCGTAGAGAAGACGCCAACGCGTAGCGTCTCGTAGAGAAGAGCGCCGAGAATTTGTAGAGTGTGCGTAAGTCCTATAGCTGTAAGGTGAAAACCTATCTAGAAGAAGCTTTCAGAGATGAACTCGTTCCCAACTCAGGGCAAACGCATCTAAATTACTCTTGATCACAACCAACGTTAAGAACCAACGACAAAATCAGCATTTCTCGTTTGGTTTAGTTTCCAAGACTCAAAGTGATGTCTACGACGGGCTACGCCTACGCTAAATTTGTGTCAACAAGCAGCTATTAATGCGACTATTTTAGAACCTATTGAGAATAAAATCTTTTTGTTGACATGATGCATTTGCCCTGGTTCCCAACCTGAGTCCACTCATGACATCTGTGCGTCTTGATCACGTGTTACATCCTGTATTCCACGTTTTAATTGAATCGTAGGATGAGAAAATAAGGGTAAGTAATAATCCCCAAACTTGCTGGACTATTTACCCAAGACAGATAAACAGCAACTTTTATCAGTCAAATCTATGACTTCAACCGCTCCTTCGCAAACTCGGAAGCTACCAACCCAAGCAATAGGAGCCAAAATTTTCCACTCCTGTAACATCATTAGTCTGTTTATCATGCTCACCAGTGGATTACAAATTTACAACGCCAACCCTGTTTTTGGTGGACGTGCAGGTTTGCACATTCCTCCGATATTTACTTTAGGAGGTTGGCTCGCAGGAGGTAGACACTGGCATTTTGCAGCAATGTGGCTATTCTCGCTGAATCTCTTATGGTATGGAATTTACGTTTTAATTACCCGGCGCTGGCGACATCGATTTGTCGGTGCCAATGACCTCAGAGCATTACAAAAAAGTCAAAATTCCCAGCGTCTAATTTATGCTTGGCATCGTATTGCCTATACAGCAATTATTCCTATCTTGCTGCTGGCGTTATTTACAGGAATAGGAATGTATAAACCTGCTCAATTCCCCTGGATTGTGGATCTGTTTGGCAGTTGGCAAGCATTGCGAATCGTTCACTTTGCCTCAGTACCGATGGTTATCTTATTTGCAGTGATTCACTCTCGATTAGGGCGAAAAGCTGGAGGGACTCAATTAACAGAATCGATGTTTTGGTAAACGAACTATGGTCAGGGAGATGGAGAGACGCAAAGACCAATGACTAATGACTAATGACTAATGACTAATGACTAATGACTAATGACTAATGAC
>NZ_JABXKM010000289.1 GCF_017115025.1 Nostoc sp. NOS(2021)
ATGAATTGCCCCTACGGTAAATCAAGGCTTTCACTGCCTTTTTGCGTAAGTCCTGGGTGAGCTTCGCTAACGCAGAACTACAAAAATTTATAGATTATCGCCCAGATGCGGGTGAGGTGAGGAAAGCGTTGGCAGTCAAACTGGTTTATCAAGGCTACAAGTATGAGGAAATTCAAACAATTTTAGATGTGTCACTTGGTTCGATAACAAGCTGGAAGCACTAGCTGTCGAGGAATATGGAATTTCGGGGCTACGCCTGAACCACAAGGGTAGGAAAAACTACTTAACTGCTCAACAGCGAGAAGAAGTCTTGATTTGGCTGCAAACTCTCGTAATGTTGGGAACTTGGCGAACTCGAATATAAATTAGATGAGTGAATATGATCTAACTTATGAGTCAAAACGGAGCTATTACGACTTATTTGATGTGGCAGGAATTAGTTGGAAGAAAACTACTTCGTCCTATAGATATTTTTTCTTTATGGCATATACAACAATATAGCTAACTAGAGACGCGAATGTAAAAAATATTGTGCTGTGTCTGCTCTTACTAGCGACTGAATTTAATTGAGATATTTCGTGGTTTATGTGTTTACATTACTTGAAAACTAAAGCTAAAACTTGTCCAATTATTCACATCCAAGATATATGAGTCGGCTGCTGTGCCGTTCATCTCCGTTTTGAGGGCGCTGGCGTTATGCAAGTCTTGTAGCAAGGCTTGTGCAACGTCTAAGGAATTCAACAATGGGCCAATCGGCTCTTGTTCGGCTGTGGAATACTTAGCAGTGTTCAAGGCGGCGAGAGTTCCGCTAAAGGGGGCAGTACTAAGAATTAGTTGTTGTTCGCAAAAGAAAGCTGGCCCTGAAATCACCCATGCAGAAGCAGCGTTAGTTTGGGGTAAGGTGAGGGTTTCACCTGGAGCGATGACGACTTCTTTGAGGAGGGGCTTGGTGTCCGCAGTGTTTGCTTCTTGGGGGGTTTCCCAAGAGTAGAAGGCAATTGCTGTATGATTATTGTTTAATCCCAGCAAGATTAAATATACTGGGCGATCGCTCTGGTTTTCCACTCGATATTGCATTCGACTACCCATAGGCATAATCGGAGTGGGCACAGACGCGATTAATCGCGTCTGTACTGATTTTTTAATCGAAGTTTCAGTTTTGAAAGTTCGTATCGTTTCGCGCTGCATGACGACGCGAGGCGATATGTCACTAATTATTTCTAAGGTTGCCTTGACTCCCAAGCGGGAAGAACCTTCATTTTGTGTAAGTCGCCATAACTTGGCTGCTAGCAAGGTTGATAATTTCGGCGCTAACCTTTGCACCGTTAATTTTACTGCTTCTCCTACTTCCCCAGTGGTATTGGGAATTAGTTCGCCACCAAGAGAAAATAGACCATAATGACTAGGTGTTTGCTGTAGCTTGGCAAAGAGATAATCAGCTGGTTTTTCTCCTGCTACTACAGTGGACACATGGGAAAATGCGGCAAAGGCACTTGTGGCATCTACCCGCTCAATTCTTTCCAATCTAGTATCCAGAGCAATTGTTAAATTAATATTTCGGGGTAAAACCCGGACTGCTTCTTGGAGGAGTTGGCCGACTTGTAGAGGAGTTGCACCTTCAATTTTGGAAATTTGCGCTTTTGCTGTTAACCCAGTCCGCGATCGCAATACTAATTGCTCTGTTGTTGCTAGGGTGAATCGAGAATTCACTCCGTAGTATAGCAGCACTTGTGGAGGTAATCCTGCCAACCACAGATGGACTGTTTTGCCGTCTTCTTCAATAGCTGTCACCGCGCCTTCTGCACCAATGATACTCTCTGGTACTAGCTGACTTTTCAGGTCATCAGGAAAACCTAACCCCCCAGACCCCTTCCCTACTAGGGAAGGGGTAGAACTCAAAGCCTCTCCCCTTTTAGGGGAGAGGTTTTCCAAATCCGGTGCTGGTAGTATAGACGTTATATGTTGATTTTTCTGACTACTTAATAACGCTGGTTGCTGTTTGCTACCCAATTTGGATAGAGAATTTTCCACATGAGAGAGGGCGACTTGAATTGTGGTGGCTGGGGTGAATTCCCACAAATACTGCGTCAAGGCGTAGGTAAATAACCCGGCACTAAAACCAGAAAAGAGTCCTTCTCTCGCCGACTGCTTTGGATTTGAGGTAGCGGCTAAAACAACAGGAGTGCTGGGTAAGTTTTGAGTTTTAAGTTGTTTGAGCAAGTCGAGTTCATCTGCTGCTAGCTTTGCCTCTACTGACTCCTGAAGGGCACGACTTTTTAATCCTAAGACTGTGCTAGGGGCATAATAGCTAGTATCTAATATTGCTGTTACTCGGTCTGTGGGGAGCGATCGCAATAATAGCAGTAGAGTTTCTTCTAATATATAGTTGACTATTTTCTCATTTTGTGAACCTTTACTTCCATTAGCTGGCACCAGAGCATTTTGCATTGTATCTGGCGATGTTTCCAAATTTACACGACTGCCATAGCCGCTAAAGTGGAAGACAACTACATCACCAGGTTTAGCTTGCTTACTCAAGTGATCCAAAAAAGCCGCGTCAATGAATTCCCTGCTAGCTTGTTCTTCAGTTAAGGTCAAGATATCTGACCCTTGGAAGCCAAAGCGATGAATCAAAAGTTCTCTTTGTAATTCAACATCCGTCAGACAACCACTGAGGGCTGGGATTTTCGGGTATTGGTTAATACCTATTAACAATGCCAACTTGCGCTGACTGGGTTGTGCCAAAGCTTGATAATAGCGATTTCCCAAAGTCAACCAGTCAGCTTCAGTTACCCCCAATACCGCGAGTATTGAGCCAATTCTGTGTAAAAACCTACGCCGTTTCATAATTAGCTATCAGCTCTCAGCTACCAGATAGCAGCTTACAGGGCTGAACTCTGTATTGTAAAGTTACAGTTTATGCTGCTTGCTTCTTGACCAAATAATTGTTAATTCATAATTCATAATTTCTGGTAACAGAGTCACTAACTTGAGTTAGTAAAAAGATAAAAACACATTCCTGACTCAAGGAAAGCGAATTCATCAGTGGAATCTTAATTACGAATTACGAATTACGAATTACGAATTATGCCGGTACTTGTATCCGCATTGCCCGCGCTAACTCTGCCGCCACCTCTGGACGGGAAAATTCTGGTGGAGGTAATTCACCGCGCCGCAGCATTTCTCTAACTTTTGTCCCCGATAGGTGAATGCGTTCTTCTGGCTTGCTGGGACTGGTTTTGGATGTTGCCATTTGCTTAGTGCGCGTGCAGTAAAAAGCGTGTTCAAATTTCATCGGCACAATGCCCAATTCACTTGGCTCAAATTCGTCAAAGATGTACTGAGCATCATAAGTGCCGTAATAGTCACCAACGCCAGCATGATCCCGTCCGACGATAAAGTGAGTACAGCCGTAGTTTTTGCGGACTAAAGCATGGAATATAGCCTCACGAGGCCCAGCATAGCGCATTGCGGCTGGATTTATTGCCAAAGTTACCCGGTCTAAGGGGTAGTAGTGTTCCAGCAAAATTTCATAGCAGCGCATCCGCACGTCGGCGGCAATATCATCTTCTTTTGTGGCTCCAACTAATGGATGCAAAAATAGACCATCAACGATTTCTAAAGCGCACTTTTGAATATATTCATGGGCGCGGTGGATGGGGTTGCGAGTTTGAAAGCCGACGATAGTTTTCCAACCCTTGTCTCTAAATAGTTGCCGTGAGGCAAGGGGATCAATTTGGTAGGTGGGAAACTGGGGATGAGGTTGGCGTCGTAACAGCCAAATATCACCCGCCAGATGTACATTACCTTGGTTATAGAGTACCTGCACGCCGGGATGATTGACATCCTCAGTGCGGTAAACCTTTATTGCTTCGCGGATTTTGTCGTAGTGATATTTTTGCGTCAGTTGCAAAACTCCAATAAATTCACCTCTGGAGTTATCCAGACGGATTAAGCCGCCTGACTGCAAGGGGGAAGCTACTTCTTCGCTGACCGATAGTGTAATCGGTATTGACCACACAAGACCGTTAGCTAGTCGCATTTCTGTAACAGTGCGATCGTAGTCTTCCTGGTTCATAAAACCCGTGAGTGGGCTAAAAGCACCGATCGCAATCATTTCTACATCAGAAACGGCGCGATCGTCAAGTTGCACTCGCGGCAAAAAGTCAGCTTTTGAGAGAAACTCTGCTCTTTGTTCTGGTGTGGCGATACGGTTAACCAACTGTTCACCGTGGGGGGCTATGGCATCTGGATTGTGACTCAAGGTAATCCCCTCTTTGTATTAACTGTTATTGTTTCAGATTATGTACTAACTTATCAAATACTGGTACGTAGAGATAAAGAGTTTAGGGATATGGGGGGCTTGGAATTGGGGCTGGGACTTAAGTATTCTAAAAATTTACTCTACTTTTTAGGTTAGGTTAAAGTTAATCTACGCTTTAATAGTTGAAGAGTTCCCTGATTTGGAATTGCTTATGACTGCTGTATCACCTGTTTTTAAACCTGTTAGCCAGATGCGGCTAGAACCTGGTAGTACAGTGTCTATTCAAGATGTCAGTTGGGAAGAATTTGAGTCTATCTTGCAGGAACTGGGAGAAAAGCGATCGCTACGAGTTGCTTATAGCAAGTCTACGTTAGAAATTATGGTTCCTCTACCCGAACACGAAAAGTCAAAAGACTTAATCTCAGATATTGTCAAAATCTTGCTTAAGAAGATAGGGAGAAGGTACGAAGCTTTTGGTTCAACCACATTCAAGCGTGAAAATACAGCAGGGGTAGAACCGGATGCTTGCTTCTACATCCAGAATTACCAAAGAATGATTAGCCGTCGCAGACTTGAACCAGATGATCCGCCTCCTGATTTGGCAATTGAAACAGATGTAACATCAAAAACAACTCTTGATGCTTATGAAGCGATCGCTGTTCCAGAACTATGGATTTACAATAGTAAAAAGCTGAGGATTTATTTACTCAGCAATGGACATTACATCGAATCAGATAACAGTCCTAACTTTCCAAATATCCTTCTAAATCAAATTATTCCCACTACAGTACAATGGGCTTGGCAAGTAGGAACAGTACAAGCTTTGGAAGAGTTTGAAGGGGTATTAAGTGTCTGAACGTTTGGAAGCGATGCTTTTAGAAGGTCTAAATTCTGGGAATGCAACTGAGATGACTCCTGACGATTGGGAAGACATCCGTCAAGTTGTGCGGGAAAGAATCGCCAAGCATAAAGGGTCAAACCAAGGTTAATAAGTAATGATTTTAGTCACTCTGAAACTGCAAATATTCCAACAGTAGTAACCGCAAATAATCTAACGTTCTAATATAACTCTTTATCTGTTCATAATTGCCATTAGTGCCAAAATAAAAACTCCCAATCTGAGGTATATTTAAAACTTGCATGGCTTGTAATTGCTCAATTGTCTGGGCTTGATTGACAATTTGACCTGTGCTTTGAATTTGACTTGCATAACCTCTGAGATTTACTGTAAAAAGTTCAAGTTCTTCTAAAAGTGAAACTTCTTCATCTTTTGGTGGAAACTGAATAGCAATTTCTTGTCGTTCGGTGCGAATATTTTGATATGCGTTAATCAACTGTGTTAACAATTGAACAATATTTCTCTTTGTCAATTCTTGCTCATTTAACTTATTCAATGAATGCTTGTTGTAGGGTAAATGAAAAAATAAATGCTTCAACCTTCAGTAAAAACTCTTGAAAGTACAAGCATGAACAAATTTTGGGGAAATACCCGTAATCCCACTGAATACGGTTTCAAGATAATGTCGAGTAGATATAACGTTATTGGAAATTAGACTAAAGTTAGAGAGCGATGGCAGCAGCAGCAACTTAACCTAATTAAAAAAATTCAATGTGATCCGACTCTGCTACCGGATCAGAGTTTTGAGGAGTATCTGTATCTGGAAAACCCCACGAACTTAAGACCAGCAGACCAGCCCCATCATTCTTGACTTGCTGCAAAGCATTGGGGAGCATGTGTAAGATTTTAGCTACATCTGCGTCAGCATCACGGTCGAAGTCTGAGCCAGGGGGACCACCGTAGTCTAAAGTACACTTCGCTTTAGTAGAATAGCTTTGCCAGTCAACATCTAGCGTGTGCGAGACTAATTCTAAAGCACTAGCCACCTCTTGCGGATGGAGCAGCATATTTCCCAAATAACCGGGCAGTTGAGCAAACCGTTTGTGATCTATGCCCGTCATCAGCACGACAGTGGGCAAGACTCGTGATTGTAAAGCTAATTCAACTAGGCGCTCATCGGACTCCCAGTCAGGTTTCTCTATCAGAATTTTGAATGCCAGTTCGTGAAACGGGCGATGAAAAAGCCGCTCACCTAGTTCCGCACCAGCCAGCACACCCGCGACAACTGCTTCAGCATATTTTGGCGTGACAGGCAATGCCACGGGGCGCAAAATAAACGGTTGAACTTTAGGTAGAATTCCTACTCCCACTGCTGCTCTATCAAACTCAGACTTAATCTCAGTCCAATCAGACTCTTCAACCTTGAAAAACCACCAAACACCGTAAACCCCCATAAAATTCTTGTATGAGCAATGCTATGTATAGCAAACTGTAAACAGTAAGACCTGAAAAGGATCAGTGATTAGCTCTTTTTATGGCATTATTATTCAATTTAAACACAAAAATACTCCTCCAAAACTCAGGGCAGCTTTTGCCTATCTGAAGTTCACAGGAGGAGCAATTTTAGCTTCTACCAAAACTGGGGTTAGGTTCAACTAAACTGTTCAATAATTCCGCCACCTAACACTTTCTCGCCGTCGTACCACACCGCAGCTTGTCCGGGAGTGATGCTGATTTGCGGTTCATCAAACACCAAACGCACACGGGAGTTTTCCAAAGGAATCACCGTCACTGGTGTAGCCGTTGAACGATAGCGAATTTGCACTTGGGCATGAATTGGGGTGGATGGTTCAGCAATGGAAACCCAATTTACCCGATTTATAGTGCATTCCGGCTGAGTTACCTTAGTGCGATCGCCTACTACTACTTTATTATTTTCCGCATCTAATTCAATCACATACAACGGTTCGGCAGCAGCAATCCCCAAGCCTTTGCGCTGGCCAATGGTGTAGTGATGGACACCATCATGCTGTCCCAAAACTTTGCCTGTGACATCGACAATATCGCCTGTTTTGGGAGCTAAATATTTATCCAAAAATGCCCGCATAGAACCATTACTTTCCACTAAGCATAAGTCTTGACTTTCTGGCTTATCAGCAGTTTTCAGTCCGTATTCAGTCGCAATCCGGCGCGTATCAGTTTTTTCTAGTTCGCCCAGAGGAAATATCGTTGCTGCAAGTAAATCTTGAGACAAATCATAGAGAAAGTATGACTGGTCTTTGTTGCGGTCAACAGCCCTTAATAATTGGTAACGTCCAGTTGCTTCGTCATAGCTAATTCGGGCATAATGACCAGTGGCAATGCGATCGCATCCCAATTCTTCATGGGCATATTGCACCATTGGCCCAAACTTCACCGTTTTATTGCACTGTGAGCAAGGCAAAGGCGTGATCCCAGCACTGTAACCTGTCACCAGATAATCGACAATATGCGTCTGAAAGAGATCCCGAATATCTACAATCTGATGGGGAACGCCCAGTTGTTCACAGAGATCAGCCGCGTCGATCATACCTTCAGAGCAACATTGACCTTTGCCTTTCATTAGCCAAAGAGTCAAACCAATCACTTCATAGCCCTGATGGTGCAGGATAGCTGCGGCGGTGGAACTGTCAACGCCACCAGAAAGACCAACGACGACTTTTTTCATACAAAGCACGACACGATAGCTGCGTGGTTGTCCAATTGTAGCACATACTCTTTCAAAGCCTTGCTACCAAAGCACTTCCGTTTTAAAGTCACCGAACAGCCCGTCGTAGACATCGCTGTTCACTCCCCCATCACCCTTATCTAAGATTAGTTACAGATGTATTTTTTGCCACGCAGATGAGCTAATTTTACGTTAACGCTATATGTAGCGCTTCTCAGTTGAGTCCAATTGAGACCTAACCCCCAACCCCTTCCCTACAAAAGAAGGGGAGTAATACCATTTCTTTGTGAGGCTGCGCCAAACCTTTTTAACTTCTTATTTCTTTATTTCTTTGTGTCCTTCTCTACGAGACGCTACGCGAATGTGGTTCGTTTTTCTTTCTTGTACTTAAGTCCTAATATGGTTTGGCGCATCTTCATACAGAAGAGGGATAAGATTCCATTCCTCTCTCCTTTTAGGAGAAATGGAAGCGAGGTCACAGAGTGTATTGCATAGAAACGAGAAGCGCTATAGTTGCTAAAACGGTGAACTAATTAGTTCCTGACGGAAATTGCCTAAAAATATTTTGATTACTTTCTAACTAAAATGTTGAGAGGAATACCAAGTCAATTTATGCCATTTCAGATGCTGCGCCGAAGTTCTGAGGGTTGGAAGCCCACTATCAAACTTCTCCTCTTGTTAGTGGGAGGATGGTTAGTGCTGATTCCCGACTCTACCCCAGCCCAAGCACAAATCCACAGCAATGTGCTACTGGCTCAAGAAGCAGGTGAAATTTTACCGCCACCGCCAATAATTCCCTTTGGTCAACAGCCATCACCGCAGTTACAACCAGTACAAACAGTACAGGACAATCAATCTGAACTGAATTTTCAGCCCTCCCAACCATTACAGGACAATCAATCTGAGCAGAATTTTCAACCCTCCCAACCAGTACAAAACAATCAATTAGAGCAGAACTTTCAGCCCTCTCAACCTGCACAGTTTAGTCAATATAACCAGAACTTTGAGCGCTACTTAGTTTACGTTGATGGTAGTGATTTGCAGACGCTACAAAAAATACGTCAAATTGAACCCAGTGCTTACATTCGCCAGTATCAAGGACGGAATATAATTCAGTCAGGAGTTTTTAACAGAGTATCTAACGCCCAACAACGGGTCAGTGAGCTACAGTCACGAGGTATCTATAGCGCCCGGATTATCAGCTTTGCTAACGGACAAGAAATAGGTGCAGGCAATACAAGTTTTGTAGGCGATCGCAGTAATATAAGTGCTACTAGGCGAGTCTCTAAATATTATGTCGCCATTCCCACCACTTCAGAACAGTTACCTGCGATCGCAGCCCAAATTAGGCAGGATATAGCCCGATTTAGCCAAGATTTAGGACGATCTGGCGCAGTCCTCGAAAGGACGCAACCACGAGGGCCACACGTAGCAGTAGGGCCTTTCCCTGATCGATTCCAAGCTGAGGAATGGAATAAATATCTGCGAAATAAAGGATACGCTAATGCCAGGGTTTACTACGGAAAGTGATTAACATAGGACTTACGCACACTCTACGATTCGTCTCTACCAGACGCTGCGCGATGGCGTTCTTGACTTAACAAATAAGCCAGACACCCGTTTAGCTACTCCTGTTAACTGACGATTTTCCGGCTAATGGCCTCTCCAATCTCCATCAGTGTCTCTTCTTCTTCGGGAGTAAATTCGTAGGGAATCGGCTTGGCAATGCCCAAGGTACCATGCAATCGGCCATTCAGCATCAGCGGCACTGTGATGGAGCCTTCTACCTTCGTTTCTTTTGCTGAGGGTCTGGCCACCCCCGATTCGTCGGTTTGCAGGTTGCAAATCTGTACGGGTCGCTTGCGTTGGGCGGCGACACCGGCCATCCCTTTGCCAATGGGAATTACCGTCATTTTAGGCAACAGGAATTCTGGAATGCCCTGGTAAGCCTTTAGGTGCAATAACTGGCTATCCTGATCTAGGGTATGGATGGTACCTGTAGAGCAGTCGAAAGCGGCCAGGATTTCAGTCAGTAGTCGGTTCCAGTCGATGGTAGACGCTTCATTAGCTAGGGTATCAAAAATGGGTTTGGTATCTGAAGTCATAGTGGTAGGAAATAAAGTTTGATCGTAAACGCGGAAAGTAATTAGAAAAATTCACTTAGAAAAACCAATCTCCCCTTTCCAGATTCCGTAAAAAGTCAGGGTAATTTATGGGGCGATCGCACCTGGAGAGGTCTGTTGTCTCCATAATATAGATACCAGAACAGATGGCAAAACTTTGATCAGTGGCGGTAAGGATAAAATTATCAAAAAATTATCAATATTTGGCAACTACTATAGTGATTTAGTCTCTCATCAACTGAGGGACGGTAGAATATACCTAATTTTCGTAGCTTCAAAAGCCAAACTATGACGATGCATTCTACACTCCAACGTGCATTTACTAACCGCCGCGTCCTGAAAGTGATTAGCGGTTTAAATAACTTCGACGCTGCTAGCGTCGCTGCTACTGTCAAAGCTGCTGAATTTGGCGGTGCTACTTTTGTGGATATTGCCGCCGATCCAGCTTTAGTCCAACTAGCTAAAAGTTTGACAAATTTACCTATTTGTGTTTCAGCAGTAGAGCCAGATAAATTTGTGCAAGCAGTGGCAGCTGGTGCTGATTTAATTGAAATCGGTAATTTCGATTCCTTCTATGCTCAAGGACGCCGCTTTGAAGCTCTAGAAGTGCTAGCGCTGACTAAGCAAACCCGCGCTCTCTTCCCGGAAATCACCCTATCTGTCACCGTTCCCCACATCCTGGAACTAGATCAACAAGTACAGTTAGCAGAAGAACTGGTGAAAGCTGGAGCAGATATTATCCAAACCGAAGGCGGTACTAGCAGTAACCCAGTTCACCCCGGAACTCTAGGATTAATTGAAAAAGCTGCCCCCACCTTGGCAGCAGCTTTTGAGATTTCCCGTGTTGTGTCAGTGCCAGTATTGTGTGCTTCAGGCATTTCTAACGTTACCGCACCATTAGCGATCGCAGCTGGTGCTGCTGGTGTTGGTGTTGGTTCCGCCATCAACCAACTCAATAGCGAAATCGCAATGATTGCCGCTGTGCGTGGCTTAGTAGAAGCCTTGGCGACTGCAAACAACCGCGCGATCGCTTAGTTTTTAATGGGGAGTGGGGAGTGGTGAATATTAAAATTCCCTATTCCCTATTCCCCTCACCCCAAACAATCCTTCAAGGCATAAATAACCTGATCTTGCTGCTGTTGTGTCAGTTCTGGGAACATAGGCAAGGATATGACTTCATGGCAAGCTTGCTCTGCTATTGGCAAGTCCCCAATTTGATAGCCCAGACTTTGATAAACTGGCTGCAAATGTAAAGGGTGGGGGTAGTAAATCATTGAACTCACGCCCTGTTCTTGCAATTGACTACGCACCCAATCTCGATATTTGGCGCTAGAACCATTTCGCCCTTCGCCTGATATGCGAATAGTGTATTGATTCCATACCCCAATACCCCCAGGTAATTCTTGGGGCGGGACGATCCCCGGAACTTGACACAGGTACTGGTAGTAATAGTTGGCGATATCTCGGCGGCGATCATTCCAAATATCTAAATAACGCAGCTTAATCTGCAAAATAGCCGCTTGCAGAGCATCCAAGCGGCTATTGACACCGATTTCTTCATGTAAATATCTAATTCTACTGCCATGATCCCGTAGTATTCGCAGTTTAGTAGCGATCGCTGGATCGTTAGTCGTTATTGCTCCGCCATCGCCGCAACCACCAAGATTTTTGGTAGGGTAGAAACTAAAGCAACCAATATGTCCAATGCTTCCGACTCTTTGATCAGCCCAAATTGCGCCTGTAGACTGAGCGCAATCTTCAATTATTGACAAATTGTGAGACTGAGCGATCGCCATCAATGATGTCATATCCACCGGTTGTCCAAATAGGTGAACCGGGATAATCGCTTTAGTTTTGGGTGTAATCGCCGCCGCCACTTGCTCCACATCCAAATTAAACGTAGTCGCGTCAATATCAACGAAAACAGGCTTTGCACCCACGGCGCTAATCACTTCAGATGTCGCAATAAAGGTAAAAGGCGTTGTAATCACTTCATCGCCTGCACCAATTTGCAAGACTCGTAACGCTAAGTAGAGCGCATCAGTACCAGAATTACAAGCCACACATTCACTAACAGTATTATAAGCGGCAAACTGTTGCTCAAAGCCTTCGACTAAGGGGCCGCCGATATAACGGCCAGAAGCCAGAACCTCTAAGACGGCTGCACTTATTTCTGCTTCGATGGTGGTGTATTGCTGCTTAATATCAAAGGCAGGGATGGGATTTACACTTTGGATCATGAGTTCTCATTTTATCGGGAGATACAAAGGATGCACTTCGACAGTCAATTTTTGCTTAATCAAATAGGAGCTACTAAAAGACTATCGCCCAAGATACGCATCTATTAGGGTTTTTACTTAAATTGTGGCGCTGTAAACCACCGCACATTTAATTTACAGATAGTAGGCATACTAGGTGTTTGCCATGTTAAGGTCGTACCATTTTGAATTGATGAAAGTGATATATATCATCCAAGATCCAACACATCGGATCAAAGTTCCTCTTGTGTGGGCTGCTTTGGGAAAAAAATACCAGGAGATAGAAAACCCATGCAGGATCTGATCAAGCTGGATTTCGTGGATTTAGCTATTGCTGTGGGATTGATGGCGATCGCCATTGGTTTATCTGCCTGGGAAAAATTAGGATTAGAGTTTAACTTAGCCCTTGCTACTGGGAGAACCATCTTACAACTACTTGTATTGGGATACATTTTAGATTTCATCTTGGCTTTGGACAATGCTTGGGCAGTTTTGGCGCTATTAGCAATAATGCTGACAATTACGGCGATTGTCGCACGAAATCGCATCAGCCAAAAAATTCCTCATGTGTTGCCTTTGGTGTGGGGTGCAATTTTAATTAGTACCGCCCTGACAGTGCTTTACACCAACTTCTTGATCATTCAACCAGAGAGATGGTATGAACCACAGTATGTGATTCCCCTAGCGGGGATAGTCTTAGGTAATGCTACCAATGCAGCTGCGATCGCAGGCGATCGCCTTGTCAGCACCATTAACTCCAGCCATCTCGAAATAGAAACCCATTTGAGCTTAGGTGCAACTCCAGAGCAAGCAGTTAGCCAGTATCGCAAAGACGCTATCAGAGCCGGATTGATTCCCACTCTCAATCAAATGATCCTCATCGGGATGGTGGCAATCCCAGGAATTACCACCGGACAGTTATTAGCTGGTGTCAAACCCCTGGATGCTGTATCCTACGAAATTTTGATTATGTTCATGGTTGCTTTCGCTAACTTGTTGACAACAGTTTTAGTCACGAAGGGGTTGTGTCGTCAATTTTTCAATTCTGCCGCGCAGTTGGTGAGGTGAAGGGATTAATCTACATTCAAGAGTATTTGATCATCTTGCCCTGGCAGATCAAGGGCAATCAACAGTGCATGGTTCAGTTGGGCGATCGCTTCCTCAGAAAGTCTTCCTCGCAAATACAATAAGCGTGATTTTGAGAGTACCCGAATCTGATCTGTCATTGCCAGCGAATCATGGGTTAACCCGCCGTTGGGTTGCTGGATCAAAACTTGTGTGGGATAGATCCGCTTACTTGTTCGATAGGTTGTGCAGGGAACTGCCAGAACCACAGGACTAGCAGCATTAATCGCATCCCGGCTGACAATAATGACTGGACGAGTTCCACCCTGTTCTGATCCCTCAGTCGGCTCTAGACGGGCGTCGTAGACTTCACCCCGTCTCATTCTGAAGTTTCCTCCAACTTCAAAGCTTCCCACTGAGTCGGGGCAAATTCTGCCTCCATCTGCAAAACTTCCCTTTGATACTCTAGGTCATTTGCCATTTCTGCTAAGGCTGCATCAATTTCTGCTCGTTTTTGAACAGCGAGTTCACGCCGTAATGCCCGTGTTACAAACTCGTTACGGCTTCTGGCTTTTCCTGCCTGAACGGCTTTATCCGTTGCCTCTAACAAATCCTTTGGGAGGGTCAGTGTTGTGCGAACCGTCTCCTGATCCATACCGTTTTAGCAAATGATGTCTGGTTTGATGACTTTTATAACATCATTTTAGTCATAACTTATTTCTTTTGGCATAAATAAGAATCTGATACCAATCATGCATATAAACGGGCTAAAAAATACAACTAGCTCTACAAGGAAAAAATTCTAGTATCATTTTTGACCCCATTACATCCCCCTTTGCTTTAGAGCCGTGGGGAATTACGCGATTCGGTTAAAACCTATAGGGCAAGTAAACTTATCTGACTTAAAAATTGGCTTGGGAGGTTTATCTAATGTGGCTTTACCCGCCTAAAGTCCGCGTATAAATTACGTGACCTTGGGAATCGTAGAGGAAAAGGGAGAGGTTGGCATTGTCACTAATTACAGCTAAGGCTTCCCGTAAGATTTGCAAATGATTGGTAACATCAACAGCAGTATCCGAGTTCTCAGAATAAGGATTAGCCAAGTTATTTTGCCTTATTTGGTCATACTCAGGCGTTAAACGGACAATAATTCTTGTGTTATCTATGCTAAATGTGCAAATCCGAATTCCATTAATACAGGTTTTATCTAGGTCGGTGCGGGTTTGTTGCAAACTACTAACAACTTGTATTTTTTCTTGTGCTTGTTTGAGGGCTACTGAATAGGGTTCAATCAGAGACTGAGCCTGAGTGTAGTACAAGCTATCTTGGGAAATCTGTTTAGCAGAATGCAAAGCCTGATCCCAGTATGTCGCCGCTGCTTGCCATTGGTTTTGTTGCTCATAAACTTTGGCTTGCTTGGCGGTGCTAAGGGCTTGTTGGTAGGCTTTAACAGCTAATTGTTCTTTAGTAGCGCGATCGCGTGCTGCGACTAGTTTAGGTTTATAATCTATCAACAGCTTTTGGGCTTCTTGGTATTCAGCGCTAGTCGGGGGAATGGTATTCAAGGCATTAACTACCACCAGCCAAGTAGACTGCACCTTTTGCCATTCATTCAAAGATTTAGCCGTAGTTTCCCGGTTCTCGGCTGCATTGGCTACAGCTTTTGCTGTTGTTAGTTTTTTCAGCCATTTTTCCTCAGTAAATATCTGTTGATTTACAGCGTGCAAATGGACACGATAATTAAGTAATTTACCTTGCACCAGTCCATAGAGTTCACTACTGGAACTTATAGTTTCTAGGGGCGCTATAGCCTGTCGCCATAAGTGTTGCCTAGCTTGTAATTCCTCTAGGCTATATGCAACTTTTTGTGCTGCCAAGGATGCCGTCTGCAAAGCCTTGACTACCTGATTGATTTTTTCTGACCGTCCAGACAAACTTGCTTTTAGTTCTTCTGACACCTGGTAACGGGGCGACCAACTAGGAATTACATTCAGGGCTGCACTGGCTGCTGCAAGTTGCTGTTGTACAGCTACTAATTCTTTTTCAGACTTGGCGCGGCGCATCAGTTGCGGAGATTTTGTTTTTAATTGCTCGGCGTTTTGTATTTCTTTACACTCAGACATCACACAAGGGCGAGTCAAGAAGTAAGCACCACCGCCTAAGACTACAATTCCCACCAAGGCTGCACCCAGTAGGATCGGTTTGATTTGGAATGCTGGCTTTGAAGCCGACAAATTTGACGCATCTGCAAACGGGTCAAACGGTTCCTCCTCCTCAATCTCATCGATTGCTGGAAAATATGTCAGAGATGATGAGGAGGCATTTACTCTTCCCTCTGCCTTGTCTGCCTTGTCTGCCTTGTCTGCCTTGTTTGCCTTGTCTCCCTCATCTCCCCCTGCTC
>NZ_JABXKM010000042.1 GCF_017115025.1 Nostoc sp. NOS(2021)
CGCCCAGATTTAACTGAGAGATGCGCGGGATAATACCCGCCATCGACTCAACCTAACTCCTGTACAGACGCGATTAATCGCGTCTCTAATTTTTACAACGCACAAGTCAACTCGCCGGCTTTTTGACTAAAACGGTGATTTTCTCGATAATCTACGGGACAATCTATCACGGTGGGTACATCTTGAGCGAGGGCTTCTTTCAAAGTAGGAATCAAATCTAGAGCCGATTCAATTCGATAGCCTTTTAAACCCATGCTTTCGGCGAATTTGACAAAATCAGGATTGCTAAAATGCACAAAAGATGAGTTTCCTTTGCCAAATTGATTTTCTTGCTTCCACTCAATTAACCCATAGCCACCATCATTAAAAACTATGGTGACAAAGGGCGTACCAACACGCAAGGCTGTTTCTAATTCCTGAGAATTCATCATAAAGCCGCCATCGCCTGTTACAGCAACGACTTTGCGGTTGGGATGAACAAGTTTTGCTGCTAAAGCGCCAGGAATTGCAATACCCATAGCCGCGAAGCCGTTGGAAATTATGCAAGTATTGGGGCTATGGCAATGATAATGACGCGCCATCCACATCTTATGTGCGCCAACATCAGAGATGACGATATCATCTGGGCCCATGACTTGCCGTAAGTCATAAATTAACTTTTGCGGCTTGATGGGAAATCCGTCATCATGGGCGTACTGTTCGTAATCAGCGCGAATCTCTGATCTTAAGCTGATGGCAAAGGGATCGGGTTTACCTTGTCTGTCTGCTAATTTTAAAATTTCATAAAGGGAATCGGAAATATCTCCCACTACTTCGGCGTTGGGAATATAACTACTATCAATCTCTGCCGGACTTACCCCAATATGCACAATGGGAATTTCACCATTACGATTCCATTTCTTGGGGGAAAACTCAATCAAATCATAGCCGATCGCAATTACTAAATCTGTGTTATCAAAGCCACAGGTAATAAAATCTCTTTGCTGTAATCCCACTGACCACAAAGCTAATTGATGTGTGTAGGGAATTACGCCTTTACCCATAAAAGTATTGGCAACAGGTATATTCAGCAAGGTGGCAAATTGCGTGACTGCATCACTTGCATGAGCGCGAATTGCCCCATTTCCGACTAAGATTAATGGGTTAACTGCTTGGCAAATTGCAGCAGCAGCTGCTCGAATGCTAGCAAAAGATGCATAAGTTTTTTCGCCACTATCCTTACGCAAAGGTTTGCCTTCGACGGGCATGGCAGCAATATTTTCTGGCAAATCAATGTGAACTGCACCAGGTTTTTCGGATTGCGATCGCTTAAATGCTTTCCGTACTACTTCTGGTGTAATACTCGGTCGCACAATCTGCTTATTCCACTTGGTAACAGGTGCAAACATTGCCACCAAATCTAAATATTGATGGGATTCAATATGCATTCTATCTGTTCCCACTTGACCAGTAATCGCCACTAAGGGCGCACCATCGAGGTTAGCATCTGCTACCCCAGTCATCAAGTTGGTTGCCCCAGGCCCAAGAGTAGAAAGACAGACTCCGGCTTTTCCGGTTAGGCGTCCGTAGACATCGGCCATGAATGCTGCACCCTGTTCATGACGAGTCGTAATAAATTTAATCGAAGAATGTTTTAGCGCTTCCAAAACGTGCAGATTTTCTTCACCAGGGAGTCCAAAAATATATTGCACTCCTTCATTTTCTAGGCACTGCACCAATAATTCTGCTGTATTCATTTTATTTCCTAACTATTTATTTAGTCATTTGTCCTTCGTCATTAGTCATTTGTCATTTTTTTGGCTAATGACCAATGACCAATGACTAATGACTAATCATTTAACCCACACGGTTTTAACGTTGACAAACTCATGTATACCTTGGATACTCAATTCTCTGCCATATCCAGAACGCTTAATACCACCAAATGGCAATCGGGGATCAGATTTGACCATACTGTTGATAAACACGGCACCTGCTTCGATTTCCTCAACTAAGCGATCGCTCTCTTGGTCGTTGGTTGTCCAAGCACTTGCACCTAAGCCAAAAGGTGAGTCATTGGCGAGTTTAATGGCAGCATCGATATCTGGAACCCGGAATAACAAGGCTACTGGGCCAAAAAATTCTTCTTTGGCAATTGGTGTATCAGTGGGGATATCTATGATAATCGTTGGCGGATAAAAGTTACCAGGACGATCTGATAAAGGATGTCCACCGGTGAGGACTTTACCACCACTGCTGATGGCATCTTGCACTTGCTGATCTAAATCCTGAAGAATACCAGGAGTTGCCAGTGGGCCTAAATCGGTATCTGGTTGCATGGGATCGCCTACTTTCAGCGCCTCAAATTTTTCTAAAAGCAATTTTTCAAATTTATCTGCGATCGCTTCTGCGATAATAAAACGTTTCGCTGCAATACATGATTGCCCGTTATTCAACATCCGCGCTGTAGTAGCTGTGACAACTGCTGTCTCTAAGTCAGCACTTTCTAACACAATAAACGGGTCACTTCCTCCTAATTCCAAAACTGTTTTTTTAATTTGTTTGCCGGCGGCGGCGGCGAGGGATGCGCCTGCTGGTTCGCTTCCGGTCAAGGTGGCAGCTTTTACCCGATCATCAGCCATTAAATCGGCAACTTTAGCAGCGCCTATTAACAGAGTTTGAAACGCACCTTCAGGAAAACCTGCCCGTCGGATAATATCTTCAATTGCCAAGGCGCACTGCGGCACATTGGAAGCGTGTTTGAGTAAGCCGACATTTCCCGCCATCAATGCTGGTGCAGCAAAGCGGAACACTTGCCAAAAAGGGAAATTCCACGGCATCACCGCGAGAATCGCACCCATTGGTTGATAACGTACAAAACTCTGGCTGGCATCAGTTTTTACACTGACATCAGCCAGGAAACCAGGGGCGTGTTCGGCATAGTAGCGACAGACAACGGCGCATTTTTCGACTTCGGCGATCGCAGCTTTAAATGGCTTACCCATTTCTAGAGTCATTAACTTCGCAAATTCTGCTTTGTCTTGCTCTAAAATATCAGCTGCCTTTTGTAGCCATTGCGATCGCGTCAAAAAACTAGTCTGACGATACTGTTCAAAAGCCTGATTAGCCAAATCGAGTTTAGCCGTAATTTCAGCATCATTGAGCGGCTCAAAGGTTTTAAGCGTCTCCCCAGTGGCGGGATTAATGGTGGCGATCGCCATTACCTGACCTCCCCTTAAAAAATAGCTTCAGGTAGGCTTCCTAGTGTTACACAGATCAATTCTGGAAGCTACCACCCAAATTTTAGTCTTTTAGCCCAGAATTAGTTGCTTAATATTACAATTTTGCAATTATTTTTGAAATAAAATATACTATTTTGTTACGTATTTATCCTGATAAATTTGTCATTTGTTAGTTGTTTTTCCAATGCCCAATGCCCAATGCCCAATGCCCAATGCCCAATGACTAATAACTAATAATTGTTGGCACTTGCTGCAAATTTGTCTGATAAACCTTAACTAATCGATCAATACCTTTGAAACGATAATCTCCCATTTCCTGAAAGTCTGAGGGTTGTGAAAGCATTTTATGGGTGACTTCACTAATCACGCATTCACTAGGGGGACAAACTGCTTCCATGCGAGCAGCAAGATTAATCGTCGCGCCTAATGCCGTATAATCTACCCTTTGGGAACTACCAACATCTCCCACCACAGCCTTACCGCTATTAATCGCAATACGTAATTGAAGGGGTTCTTGCCAAAAACCATTGGCATTAAGATGTTCGAGACGAGTGAGCATTCCCTTGGCAGCAGTAACAGCGCGATCGGCGTGATCTAGTTGCGGTTCTGGAGCGCCAAAAAATGCCATAATACAATCGCCAATATACTTATCTAAAGTGCCGCCGCCACCAAACACTTCTTTTAGCATTTCTTCAAATAAATTATTTAATAGTTGGGCGATCGCAGTTGGTGTTAACCGTTCAGAAATTGCCGTAAAGCCAACCAAATCAGCAAATAAAATACTGATTTCGCTCTCAGTGGGAGCTAAACGACCACCCGGTAATCCGCCTACAGATATCAACTGCTGTACGACTGCTGGAGAATGATAACGTTCTAGTCGGTGACGAATCATCTCTTCAGTTTTGAGTTTCTCTACCAGTAGCCAACGCTGCACACTAGAAGCTACAAGGTTTGCTAATGCTGAAAAAAAGCTGAGTTCTTCCTCGCCTTCATTTGCCCAATGATAAGAAGAAAGATTGGCATCGGCATACAGTACGCCCACAACTTTATTTTCATCCCATAAAGGCACCGCCATCGCGCTACGAATACCTTTGACCAAAATACTCTGTTCACTAGCAAACCGTTCATCTTGATGAGTATCAGCCGTTTGAATAACAACTTTTTCGTCAAATACCTTTTGACAGATACTACGACTAATCCAACTACCATCAGAAGGAAGATGTTTCTGTTGAGAAACGTTTCTAGTGGCAGCGTTCACTAACTCTAACTGGCCGCAACTATTGACATCAATTAATAATGCCAAGCGTTCGATACTATCAAGGTAACGAAAAACGACTTGTTGCACCTGGGAAAAAATCTCTTCTATAGACGCCGCCGCACAGAGATTTTTTGCTATGTCTACTAAGTCTTTGAGACGGGCAATGGTTTTGTCTTTATTATTGATGTTGTCGTCTTTGCTATCAGCTGCGATCCATTGCTGTTGTAATTGTTCGACATTATGAAGGATTGTTCTTTGCTCATTAATGTCCGAAGTTCCGGGATACTCAGGTGTCGATTGTGAAATAGGGCTTGTGAGCAGCACTACCAGGCTAACATTGCCCAGCCAAACGATATCGCCGTGATGTAACTCTTGGGGATAGTTAATAAGATATTTATTGACTTGCGTCCCGTTTTTGCTGCCCAGATCCTCAATAGTCCACACACCGTCAGCCGTTTTCACAAGGCGAGCATGGTTGCGGGATACTCCAGCAAAAGGTAAGTACAAGTTACATTCCGGCAAACGACCAATTGTAAATACATCTTGATCAACTGTGATCGTTGTCTCGGTATCTCCCTCTTGTAGGCGTAGCGTGAGTTCAGTCATGAGTGTGATACGATCCCATCGAAGCTAGAGGTGCAGGCATCTCTAAGGTAAGTTATACCCTAAAAGTTAACCTTCACCTTTTCTTTATGACACTGTTAACTGCATTCCGACAACTCTATGTGACAGATATTACGTTGATTGAATGAGGCAATTTTGCTAGAGGTTTAGTTCAGTGGGGGTTTGAATCCCTTTGTCAAGGAGAGCCACCAAATTTTTAATTTTGTGAGCCAGCGCGGTGAGTTCAGCACTGCCCAGAGTTGTCAGAGGGGCAAAAGTCGCCACTTGGCTGCGGTATTAGGACAGAGGGCGATCGCTAGCGAGATACTCCGCTTTACTCCCATTAGGACTTACGCACTTTAAAAATTGAGCATCATCTGCATATCAAGCTTATTAAGATAAAAGTCTTTCCCTGCCTCGTTCCTGGGCTGCTGCCTGGGAATGTGAGCACTGGGAGGCTCTGCCTCCTGTCAAACTGGGAGGCAGAGCCGGACACAAGAGCATTACAAGGCAGAGCCTTGTAACGAGAGGCAATTCACATTTGGTTATGTCTGTCAATGTGTAAGTCCTATCCCATTTAAAACTCTTCTTTTTAAGAGGATGTTTGAAAAGTCTAATTTATTACTAGCCCTGGCGACTACAAGTCGCAGCTACACGAGACTTTACCCACCTCCGTGGGTTAGAAAACCCTTGATTATTAGTCCACGCAGGTGGACGAAAGCTTGTGTAGTAGCGAATTCTATTCACCTAATACTTTTCAAACATCCTCTAACACTGCTCTGGATTTGCACCAGAGCAGCTTTATTTTGTACAGGCTCTCTAACCCCAGCTAAAAAGAGTCAAATGTCGCGCCTGCATTCTGCCTAAGACTGCCTAAAAGTTCTGGGGTGGCAGTGGTTTCCCTTGGCTCTTAGGAACATTAACTACGTTTAAAGCTTTAGCAATTGCAATAACGTCATTCTCTAAGCGTTCAGCTTTAGCATTGCCAGGACAGCTAATGTCTTGCGACTGCTCACCAGCTAACCTAATGGTAGTAGTTGTACCAAAAGAAACAGATTTGACGCAACTTTGTCTAATTGACAAGTTAGATAAAGGTTCAGCAACTTTCAGGTCGCGGAAAAACTTTTCCGTCAATTTTTCGGACAATTTACCTTGATTAGACCCTCTGCCATCAACATAATGAACTTCTCCAGATGGTGATACGTAAATGCGGAAACCAATCGTATTGGTAGAGCCACTATTGAGGATAATGGCAACGTTATAAGGTACAAGCGCCATTGCTAATTGAGATGAACAAAGTAAAAATGATATACCTGCTAACCCCAGTAAGCTCTTAGAAACAAGCCGATTCATATAATAAACTTCCTCATTTATGAGTCTTGATTGTCACAATTCAATGACCAATATACATCTAAAGAAGTTTCCTTCATTTCCTTATTTTAAACAGCCTGTTCAGTAAAAATGTCTAGTCATACTTTTGTTATAAGTTTGTCATAAGTTCGTTAAGTCAATATGAAATAATTATTGACTGTGCTTTACGGCTGATGTGAGTTGGGGTAGCAAAAAAGAAGGGGAAACCGCGATCGCACCCCCAAAAAAAACCTGTTAACAAGATTATCAGCAGGTACGCGTAGGTGTAGCCCGCACTTCGACAAAGCAAATTAATAGAGCTACCCTAGAAAAACTGGTATTTCTATTCTGTCAGAGCATCAAGTTTAGCCAGTATTCTTAAACCTTCTTCTGGGTTCCCAGTTGCAGCCATTGCTTTAAATCTAGTATTGGCATCAAATTCTGCTAGAGCTATGGTGGAAAGTTCTTCAATCAGCTTATTTACACTTATGCCTTTGGCTTGAGCAAGTTGTTTTAATCTGTTGTGTTTTTCATCTGGTAAACGAATAGTTAAAGTAGCCATTTTTGTTTAACTCCTAATAATTTCTTCGGGTTTTAAGATTGATAATTTAGGAAATAACAATTCAGCATTTTGGAAATCTTTAATATTGTTAGGACTTACGCACTGTACAAAATCATCATGATGTGCATTAACAAAAATAGGTTGTTTCAGGCTTTGATTAATTATTTTTTGATCGTAAATAGACCATGCTGTAGGGGTTTAGCAATGCGCTTTACCCCTACGAAAGATGTGGTTATTCACGTTATACATATTTACTATTTATTGTCAATGCGTAAGTCCTGATTGTGAGTGGCAATAATTTGAGCATTACCAGCAACCGCTAATTCAATTAAGTGGTTGTCAGCTTCATCTTTTAAATTAGGCCGCCATAAGTAGTAAATATAAATCCATTGACTTACGCTCATAAATGATGCGAGTAAAGCAGAAATTTCTGCGTTCGTTAAAGGGCATTTGGCGATAATTTCTTCTCGCTGAATAATCGCATTACAAATTACGCACAACACTACTAGCCTTCAACTTCGGATAAGCAATCCGTTTGTGATGAAATTGCTGCCAAACATCCACAAATATTTGGGCAATTTGTGACATTTCTTCCCGTGTTAATCCTGAATCTACGAGTTGATTATCTTGCCATTTGGCACGCAGGATATTATTAAGCATTGTTAAAGCTTGTTCGCCGGAGACATCTTTGAGCGATCGCTTTCCTTCTCCTGAAGGAGACGTTGCGCCAAGGGGACGCTTACCCGAAGCTGACGCTTCGAGCGATCGCAGCGCCGCTTCGCAAGAATCTGCTAACATGACAATTCCTGTTTCCCGTGATTGGGGAATTGGCCCATCGTAGCGAAAATCTGCGTCGTCTACTGTTAAACTTGGATCTGACTGAGCCATTTGCTGGGCTTGGTGATGGAAATAGGCAATTAGCATCGTTCCCTGATGTTCTGGAATAAAAGCTTGAATTGCTGTAGGCAAAAGGTGTTTACGCGCCATCACCAACCCTTCAGTTACGTGCTTTTTAATAATTTCTGCACTCTTCCAAGGGTCTTTAATTTCTGTATCATGTTTATTCGGCCCCCCCATTTGATTTTCAATAAAGCTAAGGGGGTCGTGCATTTTGCCAATATCGTGATATAATGTTCCAGCCCTGACTAGTTCAACATTGCATCCTAGTTCTTTGGCAGCAGCTTCGGCAAGGGTAGCCACAAGTAAGGTATGTTGAAAAGTTCCAGGAGTTTCAGTAGCGAGTCGTTTTAATAAAGGGCGGTTAGGGTTCGCCAACTCTGCTAGACGGATTGGGGTAACTAAATCAAAAACTTTTTCCAGATAAGGACTCAAGCCCAAGGCAACAACACTCCAGCCTAAGCCGGATAAAGCAAACAATCCGGCTTCTCGGAGGACGATATACCAGGTTGAACCAAATGCTTCACCAATTAAGATTTTAACAATCAGGTAAATGCCGCCCTGAGTTAAGGCGATCGCAACACCCAATAATGCCAACTCTTCACGCGATCGCAATCTTTGTGCTATGTAACTACCTAATATTCCTCCCCCGACACCAGCTAAAAGCGCAGCCTTACTCATATCCAAGCTAATGCCTAATATCGGTAACAGCAGTCCGACAACTGTCAAGCCCAAAGTGGGGCCGTAAAAGCTTCCCAACAATAAACTAAGGGCACTCCAGGTGGTATAAGGTAATCCGATCGTGATCACTCCTGGCACACTCAGAGTCAGCAATAATACCAATAGGCGATCGCGTTGTCGCAATTCGTAATCGATATGCCGTTCTACCCAGACAAAAATGCTAATGGCGATCGCAATAACACCTCCTAGCTTCACCAACTCCTGCCACTTTACCTCCCGGCGAATCAGGTGATAATGCTCCAGTACCTCAAAGTTCCATACAGTAATCTGCTCTCCTTTTTTGACAATCACCTCACCATGCCGTACCTTCACCATCACGGGTGGCACCTCAGCAGCAGCCTTTTGAGCGTTTTGTCTCGTTTGTTCTTCATCTTTTTGCAGATTCGGCTTGAGTACAGCTAACAAGAGGTTCTTTGCCAAAGTTTCGGCGGATTCTGGTACAAAGGTCTGCAATTGTAAACTCACCGCATCCTGTAAGATATTTTTTGGCAGTCCCTGTGGGATGCCTTGGGTGAGAATCCGCTCTGTACTCTGATGGATTCCCATTTGCGTTTTTTCCCACTCCACATCTGACAAATCCAAAAGCAGGGATTCCTCGTATACTGCTTCTGGGCTAACAGTCTCTTGTAAAAGTTTGGTAGTGGCTTGCGTGTATCTTTGGCGCGTTTGGGAAATTTGGGCAATCAGTAAGGACAAGCTTTTCTCAGAAGTTATGAGACGGTAAGATTCTAGTTCTGCTTTTGCTTGAGTAAAGTCAGTGTTTTGAGAAAAATCAACTGACTCTGTTTTCTGTGGCTTTACCTGTGGACTCTGGGAATCAGATTTAGATGGTGTTGTACGCGGCTGGCGTGACTGATTGGGTGCAGCTATAGATGATGGACGGGATGAGGCGGCGGTTTGTCCTGTTCCTTTCTTCTGCTGATTTTTACTATTTTCTATACCTACTAGCAGTGCTTGCCATTCCGAGTCAGCACAAGAGCGGAGGTAACGCTGGGTAGAGATGGATAAAACTACAGGATCAAAAAAAGGAAAAGCTCCAGCAATAGCGCGAATTTGATTGCCATCATCCAGAAGTTTTTGCAAATTTTCGTTGATTTGTTCGTTCATTCGCGCATCAACCATCAACATTTGTAAGGAGCTTTTACTGACGGCTTTGCGCTCGGCTTCTGTTTTTTTCTGATCTTCGATGCTAGCTGTGTAAGGCGCTGTAATTGTCTGGGGCGCGGGATGTCCTACTTGGAGTTGCGTCTGGTTGTATAATTTATGCCCAATAACACCGGTGAGGGACACTACAGCGATCGCCAAAATCACCGAGAAACGCTGTTCATGTGCCCAGTCTAAACCGACTGCATAAATACTACTATTAGTTTTGACCGATTTTGCCTTTGACCTTAGCGCTCTTTCTTGTTTTCGGCGATTGCTTTTCTCATTGGTTTTTGATAAAAATAGGAGTACATTCTTGAGCATAGTCCTTAGAAGTTCCCTTCTATGGCTTTTGCCTTTGGGACTTCTAATTAACTTTCCCTTACGGCGTAGTGCTTTGTACTGTCGCCGCCAGTGAGTCAATTGCTGGTTCAATAACTGCAAAAATTGCTGCATTTTCATTATCTGCTACACAAAACTTGACTAAACTTTTTAAAAGCTAGTCATTCAACTAAAGTTTCCTTTAGAGGGTCTGCTTCTTGCTTCAACCAAGGGAGTCGGCTCCAACAGTCCACAAGCATAAATTTGGGTGTAGCCCACCCTATCTTTCTAATACTCAAGCAATTTGTTGAAACTTTTAGCCATCGGACACCCATTATTTTCAGCAAATTTAACCTCCGGGGTACTCCCGGAAAGACCTTTTTACAGGCTCGCTAGTTTTGACTCGACCGTGGTTTACAAACCAGATATTAAAGCCTTGGTTTTCGGCTTTAATTATATTTAACTACTAAACTCGCTTAATTCTGTGAAGGTTAGATAGTTTTAGTTAGGTTTTGAACAATTTAGTATTGCTCTGCCTGCAATTGCCAACTTTGAGAGCTACAAAAAAAAGACAATCATCAGGGAAATTTGCTCTGCTGCGGCTGCTAATTAACAATTCGTAATTACGAATTACGAATTATTGTTAACGCGACCGAATAACGCGAGGAGCTGCGTAAACTGAAAGCAAAGCCACCTCACATCCCTCCTCTGTTAACTCCCTTGGATTTAAGTCAAGATCATACACTCCTGACCACACCGCCACAAATGCATCGGTTAATTTTAACATTTGGGAAAAGTTAGTTAGTCCCCATGCTGGAGAACTCCTCTGCAAGAGCAAGACTTGCCAATTTACGGGAATTCCACTTGTACTGTTATATGCTCCTGATAAAGCACCAGTAATTGCACCTGTAGCCTGTAAACTAAGAGGCGTAGCATCTTGCACTTTAGAATTGCCATTGTGAGTAGCCTGCAAAACTGCAAGGCGAAAATCTTCCAAGGTACTCAAAAAGCAGTAAAATGCCATAGGAATAATGTTACTGAGTTTTTCTTCCCTAGCAAACTCAGCTTGCGCCCTTGACAATCCAGCCCCTTGCTCTAATAAATTCTGGACTCTTAATAAATTTTTTGGTATTGATGTCGGTGTTTCTCCGAGAAAAGAAATTGTTTGCGGGATAAGGGTTAGAGGGTCGAGTTTTTCAGTTAGGGCAAGAGCGATCGCATATCCTACTGCTAGTGTTGCATCCCGTACTAATGGGTCATCCTCCCAGATTTTTAGCAGATGTAGCAAATTTTGTCGGAGCTTAATTGGATTTTCGTGAAAAAAAAGTGCTACTGGTAGTGTGGCAATAATTATTTTTATTGATATGTCATCAGTTGCTGCTAAATGAAGAGATTCTTGTTGCTGACGGCCTATCCAATCATCTAAATCTAATCTACCCAACGCAATCAAACTCTGGGTACCCAGAACCGCCATTATGCCCAAATCTGGGTAACTCTGAAACTGTATTTCACCACCAGAGCCTAAACTTTCCCCCAGGAATGCTCCGAGTAAAGTACCTTTAAACCGACTTATAGGAGAGTAACGCATAGAATTTTGGATTTTGGATTTTGGATTTTGGATTGAAGAATTTAACCCAAAATCTAAAGTCTAAAATCAATTCGTTTTTCATGCTTATATGCTTCTTAAATGATTCACTAGTGCTTGTAAGCCCAACAAGTAACTTTGGACGCCAAAACCACTTATCTGCCCGATCGCGACTGGGGCGATGTACGAATGATGGCGAAAATCTTCCCGGCGGTAAATATTACTCAGATGTACTTCTACTGTGGGCAAGTTAACAGCAGCGATCGCATCTCGCAATGCCACACTTGTATGCGTATATGCCCCGGCATTAATCAAAATTCCCTGATATTGTCCGAATGCGCCATGAATAGTATCTACCAAAATTCCTTCATGATTTGACTGCATAGAAAAAACTTTCGCCTGTAACTTGAATCCTTCTTCTTCTAACAGGCGGTTAATTTCAGCTAGTGTCAACGAACCATAAATTCCTGGTTCTCGCTGTCCTAGCAAATTTAAGTTTGGCCCATGCAGTGCCAGAATGCTTAAGGGTTGCAACGTCGAGTTCAGCACTTTCGGGCTAGTGGCGACGGCGCGAGCGATCGTTCACAGGAATCGGAATCAGTTCCGGTTCCGGTTCAGCATCTGGCCCTAACAGGCTCTCAATTAGCCTACGAGCTAATTCCTTAAGCTTTTCCAGCACCTTTTCTATATAGTCCATGAACTGACCGCTCCTGAGATACTACCTCAATTTTTGATTAACAGGTACGCAGAAAATGGCATATTTTCGCACCTCTGGCTTCCAATCGGGCTGAAACACAATCCCCTATTTCGGACATAAGCCACTTCTAAAATTTGGCGTTGTGTTCTCCCTTACTTTTTAGAGTATCACACTTGCAACCTACCGAACTTCATCCTATCAAGGATGGAGATCAAGGGTCAAGAGTTAAGGATCGGACTTTGGACTCTTGACTACGAATTTTAGATTTTGGATTTTGGATTAAAAGAATTTTGGGGTTCAGGCCCCGCCACTTGTAGGCGAAATAAATCTAAAATCTAAAATTGTAAATCTAAAATCCAAAATTAGCTGAGTTGCAATTAACCTTCTGTGCCCTTTTTTTTCGCAGCAGTCGTTGATGACTTAGCAGTTGACTTAGATTTGGAACTCGTTGATTTACTCGTTTTGCGAGTCGATTTCCCCTCCGATGCCTTAGCTGCTAACAAGTTCAGTGCCGCAGCCAGGGTTACATCTTCTACCGATTGACCTTCTGGGATACTCACATTAGTTTTGCCATGTTTGATGTAAGGGCCATAGGGGCCATCGTAGATGTTAATTGTTTCGCCGTCCTCTGGATGCGTACCCAATTCGCGTAAGGCTGCCTTGGACTTGCTGTTGGTGGAACTACGTCCCTTTTTTGGCTCGGACAATAATTCCAATGCACGTTCAAGAGTAATTGTCAATACATTATCAGTAGCTTTCAGGGAACGGTAGTCTTTCCCCTCCTTACCCTGGTCATGAACCACATAAGGGCCAAAGCGCCCCAAACTTGCTTGGATTTTGCCGGCAGTGACTGGATGAACTCCCAATGTTCGGGGTAGTGCCAACAGACCAACAGCCATTTCCAGGGTAACGGTTTCTGGGGTGACTCCTTTGAGTAGGGAGGCTTGTTTGGGTTTGGGGTTTTCGTCGGTTTTGTCACCCAATTGGACATAGGGCCCATAAGCACCAATTTTCACATAAATCGGTTCGCCAGTTTCGGGATGCCGACCTACCTGGTCAGGGCCTGTGGTTTTTTGCCGCAGCAATACTTCTACCTGTTTGGGGTCGAGGTCAGCTGGTGTCAGGTCTTTGGGAATTGAGGCGGTGACAACTCCGTTACCATTTTCGACTTCAATGTAGGGGCCATATTTACCAATGCGGACTTTGGCATCTAGATTCTCCAGTACTACAGTCCTAGCTTTGGTGGCATCAATTTGACTTTCTTGTTCTCTAACTAGGGTTTCCAGCCCTTTCTCCCCCAGATAGAATTCCCGCAAGTAGGGTAGCCATTTTACTTCACCTGTGGCAATGTCATCGAGGGTTTGCTCCATCTTCGAGGTAAAGCTGGGATCAACGATGTCTGGAAAATGTTTTTCCAGCAAGTCGGTGACGGCGAAAGCGGTGAAGGTGGGAATGAGAGCGTTAGTCACCAATTGGGCGTAACCCTTGTCGATGATCGTGCCAATGATGCTGGCGTAGGTACTGGGACGACCGATACCTTCGCTTTCTAAGGTTTTCACCAAAGTCGCTTCGGTGTACCTAGCTGGCGGTTGGGTTTCGTGTCCAACTGCTTCTAGCTCTGTACAATTGGGATGATCTCCCACTTTCAGATTCGGCAAAATTACTTCCTGGTCTTCCAGTGCTGCTTCCGGGTCGTCTGAGCCTTCAACGTAGGCACGTAAATATCCGGGAAATTCAATCCGTTTGCCAGAAGAACGAAATCCCGCGTCCTCGACTTGCAATTGCACGCTAATTTGAGTTTGGCGAGAATCAGCCATTTGACAAGCGACAGTCCGCTTCCAAATCAAATCGTAAACGGCAAGTTCCCGACCGCCCAAAGCAGTTTCTTGGGGAGTGCGGAAGCTGCTACCTGCTGGACGAATTGCTTCGTGTGCCTCTTGTGCGCCTTTGGATTTGGTGGTGTATTGCCGAGGTTGGGGACTGAGGTATTGTTTACCATAGAGCTTTTCTACACAACTTCGAGCAGCTGCGATCGCCTGATCTGACAAATGCACCGAATCTGTCCGCATATAGGTAATATACCCCTGCTCGTACAAATTCTGGGCAACCCGCATCGTGTCACGGGCTGAGAGGCGCAGTTTTCGGTTAGATTCTTGTTGCAATGTCGAGGTGGTGAACGGTGGCGAGGGTTTGCGCGTCACCGGGCGTTCCTCGATGTCGTTAACACTCCAGGTTTTTCCAGTTAGGCGTTCCTTGAGCGCTACCGCTTGGTCAACGTTTAGCAACAAGACATTGCGACCTGCGGTAATTTGTCCGGTCGCTGCGTCAAAATCGCTGCCGTTAGCTATTTTGGCTCCTCCCAGTGTTACCAGTTGGGCAGCAAAGGGGGTTTTTTCCTTTGACAAACTGGCTTTCAAATCCCAGTACGTACCCTCATGGAAAGCGCGGCGTTGGCGTTCCCTAGTGACTAAAAGTCGCACGGCTACAGATTGCACTCGCCCAGCAGATAATCCCCAGGCGATTTTTTTCCATAGCAGGGGAGACAGGGTATAGCCCACCAATCGATCTAAAATGCGCCGCGTTTCTTGAGCGCGAACCAACTGCTCATCGATATTGCGGCAGTTTTTCAACGCTTTTTTAATCGCGTCTTCAGTAATTTCGTGAAACACCATCCGCTTAGTCGGAACTTTTGGCTTCAGCAATTGGTATAAATGCCAACTAATGCTTTCACCTTCCCGGTCTTCGTCCGTTGCCAGAATCAGTTCATCTACATCCTTGAGGGCTTCTTTGAGCTGGGTGACAATTTTCTTTTTGTCTTTCGGGACAACATATACCGGTTCAAAGTCGGCGTCCACATTTACCCCTAGCTGCGCCCATGATTCCCCTTTGACGGCAGCGGGAATTTCACTAGCCGACTGGGGTAGGTCACGCACATGACCCATAGACGCCTCCACCCGATAGCCTGATGGCAGGTAGTTGCGAATGGTACGAGCTTTGGTTGGAGATTCGACGATGACGAGAGTTGACATGGAAATTTCAAAAAAAAGAATAGCTGCTAAGCTAAACAGTCAAATTGAGGTAATTTTTGCAAATTGTCAAGATAAAAGGTCACGCTTAGGGCGGTGATTTAATCCTCACATAAACTGCCTGCTTGGGAGAAAATGCGCTGAACTTATGGCCCAGCCTGTCCCAGAGGATAAATGAGAGTACGCTGGATCTGAATTTCCAGCTATTTCAATCTTTAACTTATCTAACGC
>NZ_JABXKM010000321.1 GCF_017115025.1 Nostoc sp. NOS(2021)
CTTACTAAACCCCAAGAACCCCACCCCGCCAAAGCTACGCTTTATCTCCCCTCCCCGCCGGCGGGGAGGGGCTGGGGGTGGGGTGCAATGACTATGGGAATCACAACTAATTACCCGGACATGATATCACGATTGGGAAATGGTGATTTACCACTTTTAATTCCCTTAAACCCTAAAAATAACCCCTTTTCATCAGTGAAGAGGGGTTATTTTGGGAAAAATGACAAATCAAAATCCCGCTAGTGGGTCTGGCTGAGATTGGAGATATTGGAGGAATTCATGCAATTCCTCATCGGTTAGCAAAGTGCGCCCGCGCTTACCATAGGTTTTAATTAGATGCTCCCGTCCCCACTCTACTGTCAACCCTAAACGTTCCATTTCAATATCGGTCTTAGCCAATACCTTAGATAAATCCTCAGAAGATATTCTAGTGATTATATTGTCTGATTCTTCTGAGTATCTACAGAAATCTTGGAACTCTTCATATTCCGCATCAAGCTCGCTGGGGTATTCTAGTGTAGGTTGAGATTCTAAGTATTTGAGGAATCCTAGTAGTTCTTCTTGGGTAAGCAAATTTGTATTTTGCTTGCTAAAAGTTGTTATGACATACTCCTGTTCATCCTCTTGTGTCCACCATAACCGTTCGATTTCAACATTAATTTTGGCAATCAGAATTTCGTCTAATGTTGGTGTCGGTTGAGATGCAATGTATTGGAAGAAGTCTAGTAATTCTACTTCTGTCAGGAAAGGGCGCTCGCACTTGCCATAGTTTTTTTTGAGATGTTCTCTTCCCTGCTCTGTTGTCCAGCCTAATCGCTGAAGTTCAACATTAATTTTGGGAATCAGAATTTTTTCAACATTAATTTTGGCAATCAGAACTTCGTCTAATGGTGGTATCGGTTGAGATGCAAGGTATTGGAAGTAGTCTAGTAATTCTACTTGTGTAAGCAAAGTGCGCCCCCGCTTACCGTAGGTTTTAATCAGATGCTCTCGTCCTTGTTCTAGTGTCCAGCCTAAACGCTGAAGTTCGACATTTGTTTTAGCAATTACATCCGACAAATCTGCTGGTTGAGTTTTCTTTTTTCTCCTTCCTGTCCCTGTCAGGGCAACTACATCCTCTTGCGGACTATAATTACCGGGAGTAAATGGTATGACATCACCAGCAATCAGAACTTCGTCTAATGGTGGTGACGGTTGAGATGCAAGGTATTGGAGGAAGTCTAATAATTCTACTTCTGTCAGCAAAGTACGCGATCGCTTCCCATAATTTTTTTTGAGATGTTCCCGCCTCTGCTCCATTGTCCAGCCTAATCGCTCCGTTTCCACATCTATTTGAGCAAGTACTTCAGCAAAATCCACAGGTTCCATAGCTTCGTTACTGTTTCAACAGCCTACATCTTTTATCATTAGTCCTTACAAATGACCAATGACTAATGACCAATGACTAATGACCAATGACTAATGACCAATGACTAATGACAAATCAAAATCCCGCGATTGGGTCTGGCTGAGATTGTAAATATCTGAGGAATCCGTGTAATTCTTCTTCAGTCAGCAAAGTACGCCCGCGCTTACCGTAAGTTTCAATCAAATGCTCTCGTCCCTGTTCTGGTGTCCAGCCTAAACGCTGAAGTTCGACATCTGTTTTAGCAATTACATCCGATAAATCCACGGGTTCAGCTTTCTTTTTTCTCTTTCCTGTCACTGACGGGGTGGCGACATCCTCTTGAGGGCTATAACTCCGAGGTGTAAATGGTGTGACATTATTGGCAGAAATTGCTGGAAAGGTTTGATTTTCCACCTGGTTATCAAAGCTTATTTCCAAGTTTTCAACTGGAGGATCAAATTCTAGCTCCCGGTTAGCAGTCACAGCAAAGTTTTGACCTAAATCCTGGCTATAGGTATCGCTTGCTGGGGGCACAGCATTACTGTACCCGTACTGTTCGTTACTGCTTGTTACTACTTCTGGTTTGATGTTCCGTACTCTGGAAGGCGGCATAGATATTTCTTTGTCGCTGACCACTGACCATTGACTACTACCAAAATCCTCATCTTTTGCAGAGGAATAAGCAGCAGGCTCATTCAATCCACCTTTGGTATTTAAGGAAGGATTTAGCTGTGCGGGGGAAATTGGATTTGAGGTAAATGCTACTGATTCTGGTGGCGCATTTGTAATACCCAAAACTATCAGCGCTCTAGTTCTGGCTTGGTCTTCTGCTGCTTCTACTGTTTCTGCTGCTGCCATACCCGTAGCACGGGTTACGCCTTCAATTTGCACGCTTGCCCGGACAATATATTTTCCTTGAAAAATTTGTACTAATTCAGAAATCAAGCTGCCCTTGGGATACAAGCTCTGGAATTGAGCCAACATAATACTGCTACCAATCTAAATCTTTTGAATAACGGGGTCGATACTGCCTGTATGCTCAAGCGAGGTAAACTGCCCTTACTTTAATTTACATCCACTCGATACCCAGGATGCCTGTCAATATTGCATTTTTTCTCTACGAGACGCTACGCGAACATTTTTAATTGCTTACTATGTGTAATCAGTTTCTTAGCAGGCGATGAGTAGGCATAATTCTCTGCTCTGGGTTATCAAGGTGATATTCTTCCCTTGTATTATGTCCCAATTGTAGCAGTAGCTCTTTTTTGAGGATATTTTTGGCTAGTGCTAACTTACCTCGGTAGTCTTGCCTGCAATGCTATACTGATTACCCAACTCGATATCTAGAACTATTTTCTGGAAGTGCGCTCTAAATCTACAATAATGAAGATAAGGTTCGCCCTCACTGCTTATTAAGCTGCTCACCTAATTGTTACCGATTCTACATGTGGGAAAATTGGGTTCACCGGCAGTTCCTCCTAGTTAAACATCAGAGTCTAATGGCGTAAAATTACCTTCACTCTAGACAATCAAACACCTGTAGTTTCCACGCCACTTGCTCCACTTGGGGAGACCCCAAGACCCTTCGGGTTCGGCAGTCCCCCAGACGCTCGTTCCTCGCTACCGCTAGCGCTAACGACGGGAACCGCCATCGCGCTTCGCGTCTCCCCTTGGGAGAAGACGGGGGCTGCCTCACCGCAGTGGCTCCCCTGCATAGCGCTTTTGGGCAGTATGGATTCTCTAAACCCAGCTTCTCAAAAACCCGTCGCGTAATTACCTAGCGGGGCTAAATTCTAATCAGGCGTGCAATCTTAAGTTTGGTTAGGTGAAGGGACTTGAACGCAGGCGAACTCTGAGAGCATCGTGCAGTGAGAAGTTCGTAGACGCCCAGAGTTGTCCGTGGGTCGGCTTCCTTTGCTCGGAACTGTGGGAGTAGTTTCCCGCTTTTGCTGGGTCGGCTTCCTTTCCTTGGAACTCAGGAAGGCTTGTCTCAGGGCAATTCGTTTCCAGCTTGTTTCTGTAAGCCGTGAGGGTATACAGAAAAGAACCAGATTAAACAACAAATGATGTTTTGACCAAAGGTCGGTTCACTGCATGGAATTTTCAATCGCTACACTCCTTGCCAATTTCACTGATGATAAATTGGTAGCTCGGAAGGTTTTAGAAAAGAAACTTGGCTGTGAAGATGAAAAAAGTTTACAAAAACTTCACATTGCCTTAGATGTTCTCGAAAAAATCGGTATTTTAGTGAAAGAACGGGGCAAGTACCGCCGTGTCTCAGAAGAGGGAATAATCGAGGCAAAACTCCGTTGTTCTAGTAAAGGCTTTTGCTTTGCTATTCAAGATGTGGAAGGATCTGAGGATATTTACATCCGCGAAAGTCATCTGAGTAATGCTTGGAATGGCGATCGCGTTTTGGTCAGAGTTCTCAAAGAAGGCAGTCGCCGTCGCTCTCCTGAAGGGGAGGTGAAGCTGATTCTAGAACGTTCCAACCACACGTTACTGGCACGAATTAAGCAGGTGGAAACTGGTTTCCGGGCTGTGCCCTTAGATGATCGATTGCTGTTTGAACTCAAGATCCAACCTAACGGGGCAAAGTTGGAAGAAGCGATCGATCACCTGGTTCATGTGGAAGTCTTGCGTTACCCGTTGGCACAATATCCCCCACTGGGTCGAGTGGTACAAGTTCTTGGCAGCGATGCCGAAGCTGCTGCTGATATAGATTTAGTTACATGCAAGCACGACCTTTCCCGCACTTTCCCGGATAATGTGCTAGAAGCAGCCATCAAGTTGCCCAAAAAGCTACTCAAAGCTGACCTGAAAAATCGGTTAGATTTACGTAATTTGTTTACTCTCACCATTGAAGGGGTAAATGGCGACACCAAAGTTATAGAAAACGCTTTTAGTTTAGAAAAAAACTTAGCGGGAAATTGGCTTTTGGGCGTTCATATCACCGATGTTTCTCACTATGTCCAACCTGACGAACCCCTAGATAGAGAAGCACTCAAACGGGGCAAATCAGTTTATCTGGGAGAATTGGTGCTGCCAATGTTGCCCCCAACTGTGGCAGAACGCTGTTCTTTAGTACCTGGGAGCGATCGCTTAACTCTCTCTTTTTTAATTACAATTGATCCCCAATCGGGACAAGTGCTGGAGTGGGAAATTCAACCCAGTGTGATCAACGTAGAAACTGCACTGAGTACAGAACAAGCTCAAGCAATTCTTGCAGGTGAAGCTGAAGATCAATCACCACAGGTTTCCCAGATGCTGCAAGACCTCCAAGCCTTGCAAACAGCCGTAAAACAAGTACGGTTGACTCGTGGTAGCCTCCAGTTGAATCTGCCACCCAGCCAAAATGCCTACTATGATGAGGGGATTCTGGGGACTGTGGTGGTGAATGATTTACCAGTGCGATCGCTACTTACGGAGTTGGTGCTGCTAGTTAATCAACTGATCGCAACTCACTTAAATGCCCTTGGTGTTCCCGCTATCTGGCGAGTCCAAGGTACACCCGATGTTGAAGATGTTCAGGAAATGCTGAAATTGGCAGTCAATTTAGGCGTTGACCTCACACTAGATCCGGAAGTCGATATCCAACCCTTAGATTACCAACATTTGACTACAGCTTTTGGCGAATCTCCCTCTGAGCAAGTTCTTACCTACTTATTGCAAGATACACTGAAGCCATCTGCGTACAGCACCACCAAAGGATCTCACTTTGGTCTGGCACTACCGCAATATGTCCACTTTAGCGCTCCCTTGCGGCGTTACTCAGATTTGCTCATGCAGAGAGTGTATTACACGCTACTCGAAAACGGACGCGATCGCCGCAATACCCGTGTGAGAGAGCGCGTTAACCTGCGTCACTCCTCCAGCCACGAGGAAATTAACTGGAACGTTTTACCCCCAGAATTGCAACAAGAACTCCAAAGCGATTTGACTAGGGTAATTGTCCAAATCAACGACCGAGAAAAAGAAGTCCAAGAAGCTGAAGCCGATTTAGCCGGACTGCAAAAAGCCCAACTGATGAAGCAGCGCATCGGTCAGGTATTTCAAGGCGTGATTACTGGTGTTCAATCCTACGGTTTCTTTGTGGAAATTGAAGTCCCAGCCGCCGAGGTGGAGTCCAGCAATAATCCTGGTGTGCCTTTGCGGGTAGAAGGATTGGTACACGTCAGTTCTCTCAAAGATGATTGGTATGAATATCGCGCTAGACAACAAGCACTGTTTGGTCGCAAAAATCGCGCTTCCTATAGACTAGGCGATCGCGTCGCCGTGCAAGTGAAAAGTGTCGATTACTACCGTCAGCAAATTGATTTGGTAACTGTCGGCAGCGATGGTCTAGCCAAAAATTTAACTGGCAGTGCTTCCCAGGAAGAACTTTCAGACCTCTACTTACCAAATGACATTGAGCCTGATGACCTAGACCCTTACTCTGAGGATGAGTAAAATCAAGTAAATCTTACGTGTCAAATAACACTAAGCCTTTAATTTTAGGCGTATCGGGCGCATCTGGTCTGATTTACGCTGTTCGCGCGATCAAATTTTTGCTAGAAGCGGAGTATAGTATTGAATTGGTTGCCTCTAAATCAACTTACATGGTTTGGCAGTCAGAACAGGAAATTCGGATGCCAGCTGAACCAACTCAACAAGAACAATTCTGGCGAGAGCAAGCTGGAGTTGCACTTTTGGGTAAACTACGCTGCCATCCTTGGAGTGATGTGGGAGCCGGGATTGCCAGTGGTTCCTTTGCCACTCTGGGGATGATGATTATTCCATGCAGCATGAGCACAGTGGCAAAGCTGGCAGTTGGCTTGAGTTCCGATTTACTAGAACGGGCAGCGGATGTCCAACTCAAAGAAGGGCGAAAGCTGGTCATTGTTCCTCGTGAAACGCCTTTTAGCCTCATCCACCTACGTAACTTAACCTCTTTAGCAGAAGTTGGAGTGAGAATTGTCCCCGCTATTCCCGCCTGGTATCACAATCCCCAAACCATCGAGGATTTAGTTGATTTTGTAGTTGCCCGCGCTTTAGATCAACTAGATATTGACTGCATCCCAATTCAGCGGTGGCAAGGTCGTCGCTAACGCCCTTAGTGGATTTATCATAAATTTCACAATAGTCCTAAAAGGGTAATGATAGAGATGGCTGATAGTGTCAGTAGTCAGTGAACAGTAATTAGTGAAGAGTAATCAGACTGAGAACTGACCACTGACCACTGACAACTGACCACTGACAACTGACAACTGACAAAATTGCTATGGCTGTAATTCGCTTAATTCTATTGGTGGCGGTACTGGGAGGACTAACGCTGTTGTTAGTCCAAAATTGGTCACCTGCCCTATCGCTAGTATTTTTGGGCGTGCGGACTCAACCATTACCACTAGCGATATGGATTTTGTTCAGTACTGCCACTGGTGCTTTCACATCTGTATTGATTGCTACCTTGTTTAACTTATCCAATTATTTTGTCGGAGGACAACGCCGAACTCGTGAGAGTTCAACCGCCACTTCGCCTCGTGCAAAGGCAACCCGGAGAGAAGAACCGACATCTCGCCCTGCCAGTCCTCCACCACCAGCTAGTAAAAAAGAAGAGCCTAGCAGTGATGTATTTGATGATTGGGAGACAAATGGCAGTAAAGATGATGATTGGAACTTTGATGAAAAGTCAGAGGAAGCGCCTACCGCTAATCCTCAAGCTCAACCTCCTAGAGAGTCAACAACTTACGAACGTCAATCAGAAGCCAAAAGCAGTTCTCAGTCTGGTTCAGTTTACTCCTACAGCTACCGTGAGCCAAAAAATACGGCTGCGGGAAAAACTGAATCAATTTACGATGCCGATTACCGGGTAATCATCCCCCCTTATCAGCCACCGACTACCAATCAAGCGGATGATGATGATTGGGAATTTTTTGAGGATGATGATGATGATGATAAACGCTCCCGTCGGTGAAATGTAGCAGGCTAGAACACCGATTCAGTAATGTTCAACTGAGGGACTACTGGACAAGGAGATATTAACAATTTTTCCTTTTCTGTTAAGGGACTGACAAATAAAAAAATACTCAACTACTGATTGTGGGGTGGGCGACACGAGAGCCTATAGCTAAAGGCGGGCAAGATGCCATTAGTGTCAACTTAAGATAAAAGCCAGTCTAGAACAAGCTTTTAAAGATTGTCTCGTTCCCAGTCGGAGACTGGGAATGCCTAATGGGGGGCTGCCGCCTCAAGACTTGCGGCAGAGCCGCGATGAGGTGCATTTCCAGCCAGAGACTGGAAACGAGGTTTTAAAAGGGTTTTGGCTTAAGTTGACACCAATGGCTTTTCGGCCCACCCCACAAGTAGTAGTAATTTATTTGTTGGAAATCCCTAACCTTGCTCAATTAGGTGGTAATTCCAAACTAATTTCACCCAACAACCCCTTGCGAAAATCTGTTAAAAGTTGCCTTGCAGCTCGCTCTATATCACCTTTGTAACGATGCTCCGCCAAGGCGTGCAAATAGATATCTCCGGTGTCTGATATCGAATCGAGTTGGTAGCGGGACTGTAATGGTTTCTTTGGTAACAAATCTGTGGCTACAGCTTCTAAATAGTTTAGTAAATCAACTAGGGCTGCTGCTACTAATTGGTTATCGTAAGATGCTTCGCCGATATCATCACAAATAGCTAATTTCAATGCTGCGTCTTGGTCTTCTAATCTTAAAGGGATGACACCGGGAGCATCTAGCAATTCCAAATGTTCGGAAATTCGCACCCAGCGTAGTTGGCGAGTTACCCCAGGACGAGCTGCACTTTCCACGACTCGTCGTCCCAACAAGCGGTTAATTAAAGCTGATTTACCGACATTGGGAAAACCAATCACCACAGCCCGCACTGGACGGGGTAACATCCCGCGATCGCTTCTTCTTTGATTAAGTTCTACCCCAGCGGCTTGCGCTGCCCGCGCCACTTCCGCTATACCTTTACCATGTTGAGCGTTGGTAAAATAAGGGACTTCTCCTTGACGTTTAAACCAATCTATCCACAGCGATCGCATTTGCGGCGTAATCATATCTACTCGGTTAAGTATCAACACCCGTGTCTTACCCTCCACCCACTCCCCTATTTGGGGATGGTGAGTCGCTAAGGGAATCCGAGCATCTCGTACCTCAAAGACCACATCTACGCGCTTCAGCTGTTCTTTGAGCTTCTTTTCAGCTTTCCCAATGTGACCTGGATACCATTGAATCAGGTTTAATCTATAATTTTGAGTTATAGCCATAGTCAATTACCAAATAAATTATTATCACTTATCAATTATCATTCACTATGGCTTGATGTAAAATTAGACGATTGCCGTCAGGGTCATAGGCATAAATTTCTCTACCGTGGTCAGCAATGGAAACGTTTCCTGGCGGAGGATAGCCCAAAGCAGTTAGGTGAGCGATCGCATCTTCTAAGTTACTCACCTCTAAACACAAACTTATCTTACTTTTGGCAATCGCTTCAAATTCAGATTCGTTTGTGTTCTTTGGTTTAAAAATACCTAATCGCATACTAACTAAATTAAACTCAGCATAGACATTCGGAATCAAAATAACTGGCTTTTGCTCCAGAAATCTAGTATAGAAATTCACTAACTTCTCAAAATTAAGCGATGCTATGGTGACAAATGCATTAGTGTACTGGAAAACCATATTTGCGTATTGCCCTTTTAACTTATACCAATTCTGTATGAAGATGCGCTAAAGCATATTTAAATATAAGAAAGAAAAACGAACCGCAAAGGACGCAAAGGACACAAAGAAAGAAAGAAGTTAAAAGGGTTTAGCGCAGCCTCACAAAGAAATGGTATTAGAGGATGTTTGAAAAGCCCTGGCGACTAGAAGTCGGGGCTACACAGACGAAGAAACCCACCTTTCCTGCGGAACGCCAAAGGCGAACGTGGGTTAAAAACCCTTACTGTATTGCCCTAAAAGTGCGATCCAACCCCCCTTAAAAAGGGGGGGCTAAAAATCGCTCTATTTCCCCCTTTTTAAGGGGGACTAAGGGGGATCTTTAAAACCTATGCACCTTAACCGAACCGTATTGAGAGTGATGGAAGAGCGTTATGTTAAAAAATACCCCTAAAATAATTCTTGTAATAATTCATCTCGACTTAAATTAAAATGTTCGGCAATATCTCGCAAAATAGCGTTTAAAGTACCTATTTTAATTGGATTATGTGCAGGAATAGTCAGATGATGCTCACCATTTTCTTGAGTGGTTAAGCGTATATGGCTACCCGTTTGACGACTAACTTCATATCCTAACCGAGATAAAGCTTTAATCAAATCATCACTCGATAAATCTCTAGGAAGTTTCACAAAGCAAAAACTTCATCCTTGACAATATGTAAACGAATTATTTTAGGACGATTTTCTAGATTTTCAAAATGACAATTAACCGCATCCTTAACCATGATTTTTAAACTTTTTAAATCATCAGCTTCAGTAAAAATAGATTCCCCTAAAGCTCTCGCCGTATAGCCCCCATCAGGATCATCTTCCACCAAAAAAACGATTTCCGTTAATTGACTCATCAAATTATTCTCCTAAAATTAACAAAAATAGGTAAAAGAAAACTACCTAAATCTTTCTAAGATAGGACTTACGCAAAACTACACGCGGTAGGGGCAATTCATGAATTGCCCCTAAGAAGAAAATCAGGGTATCGGCTATTGTTTGCGTAAGTCCTGTTGTCAATCGACAATAAAAAACGAGCGCGGAGGGATTTGAACCCCCGACCCACAGAACCGGAATCTGTTGCTCTATCCACTGAGCTACGCGCCCTTATTCTTCCATATCATAGCAGGTCTGTGATCAAATTTGCAGCCTAGAAAAACTTGGTTTTTGAGTTAAAGATAATTAGCTGGATCTACGGGTGTACCATTCCGACGAACTTCAAAGTGGAGGTGGGGCCCAGTTGAGAAACCTGTGGAACCGACAGCACCGATCGCTTGTCCGCGTTCAACTGCTTGCCCTTCGGTAACATATAACTCGCTGGTATGTCCGTACAATGTAGTAATACCATTGCCGTGGTTGATAATTACAGCTCTGCCATAACCACCATACCACCCAGCAAAAATCACTGTTCCCGAATCGGCTGCCCGAATTGTACTACCATAGCTAGCGGCAAAATCTAACCCGGCATGAAAGCGACGATAGCCGAGGATTGGGTGTATCCGCCAGCCGAAAGGACTGCTAGTAGGAGCATCGCTAGGATATGTCATTATACCAGTTCCCCGCATGATGAAACTTGTACGGCTGTTGGTTTTTGCTTGGGCTTCTTCTGTTGCTCTAGCTTCTGCTACCTTTTGTTGAATCAAGACTTCCAGATTTTTGGATTCCCTCTCTAGTTGGTTTTGCGCCGCTTCCAAGGCCAGGCGATCGCTATTCAGGCGTTGAATCAATTCTGATTGTGACTGCGCCTGAGTTTGATAATCGGCTTTTTGTGCTAACAGTTGCTCACGAATCAAGCCAATTTCGTTTTTTTGCTGTTCTACTGCCGTTTTCTGTTTATTGATCAGGTTAGCTTGGGCGTTGAGTTTTACCAAAATTTGTTCGTCTGCCTGATACACTAACTTCAACTGATGACGACGGCTGAGAAAATCGCTAATATTTTCACTTTCAAGCAAAACTGCCCATCCAACAGAAGCAGGCGATCGCTGGAGATAACGCAATCGTGCTACTGTTGCTATTTGACGCTCCTGATAGGAACGTTCCGCCACATCTAAACCAGTTTCCAACTGCTGAAGGCGTTGGGTGGCGAGTTGTAATCCTGATTCGCTCTCTTGAAGATAGCTATCTGTAGTTTGCAGATTTTGCTCTAAACCAGTGAGGTGTTTTTGGGCCCCTTGTTGGAGATTTGTTAAGCGATCGCGATCGTTAACCACACTCTGATGCTGCTGGTTCGTTTGTTGCTGCTGTTGTCGCAAAGTATCAATAGACTCTGTAGACGTTGCGGGGGCTGGAATTAATGCCAAACAAATCCACAAAATGCAGCAAAATGCAATAGATAAACAGCCAAAAATCTGCTTTTTTCCGAGAAATCGCGCTCTCATAGTGTGAAGCCCAACCAAAATGATGCTTACAAACCCTATGAGGATTATTCCCAAAATCTGATTCACCCACTCCAACGCATTATTAAATTGGTCTGCCAAGTTGTAACACAAGGATTTCAGTTATAGCAGTTGCCAGGTAGCGGTTGACATAAGCTAATCAGAAAACACTGACACCAAGAGACTTTCAAGCCTGTTCCCTATTAAGAGTTCCCTGCTATATGTCAGCATTGAGCAGGTATATCAGCTGATGAGATGTTTGAACGCACGTATAGCAATTCTCTTAATTACCTTGGTTTTTCCAGGTTTGGCGGTGGTGGGAGTATCGTTATATTGGTTTAATCTCGATTATGCAGCACTCATAAAAGCTGAAAGGTATGTAGAAAACCTGGTAGAGGTGGGAAAAGTAAATGATAGACAGTTAGAGTACGCCTATCATCGCACCTACATTCATCGCATCAATGTATTTGCTGATGGGACTTGGAGATTAGTGGAAGGAGTAATCGCAGCGCTAGGCATACACAGATTAGTCACTATTAAAGAGAATCCAAAAACTGACTAAATACAGCATTTCATTAATTTGTAGCGAATTAAATTTGATAATACCTTGCATTGTTAATGCATCCCAATACAATGCCAATGCGTTGGTCGCATTGTTGATGCATCCTGATACAATGCTAATGCGTCGGTCGCATTGTTAATGCATCCCGATACAATGTTAATGCGCCGGTCGCATTGTTAATGCATCCCCATACAATGCCAATGCATCCCCTTGCATTAAAAACGCTACGTTTTTAAGCAAAACTGTACTAAGAAATTGATCGACTACCACGATTCACTCAAAGCTGTCGCTAAGTGGTAAGCACATCCAAGGTAAGCTGATGAGTAAAGTAGTAAACCTTTGTTTAAAGAATTGTCTGAAATAAAGGGTTTTGAAATCTGCTAAAGTTTCAAGGTAACTGAAACTCATAACTCAGCACTGGCCAAACGCCCCGCTAACAGGACTCAGGACTGATGCAGAACAGACAAGAAAAAATTTCGCAAGTGGTAGTTACTGCTGGGCAGATGCGCGATATTGAAGATCGGATCTTTGCAGCGGGAATGCCTGTAGTAGCCTTGATGGAAAAGGTGGCGGGATTAATTGCTCGTCGCATTCAAGAGATCCCCCCAACCCCTCTTACAAAAGTTTGCTCCGTTCCTTCAAAAACCCCCTTTTTAAGGGGGTCGCCACAGGCGGGGGGATCTCGTGTCGGAATTCTTGTCGGGCCCGGTCATAATGGTGGCGATGCTTTAGTAGTAGCCCGTGAATTACACTTTCGCGGGTATGAGGTTTGGATTTATTCTCCTTTCTCTAAGCTCAAAGAATTAACTTTGCAGCACTTGCAGTATGTTCAGAGTTTGGGCATTCCAATTTATCAAACAATTGAGCAACTACCAAATTCTGATTTGTTGATTGATGGGTTGTTTGGGCTTGGTTTAGAAAAAAAACTCACTGATCCCATCGCCTCTGCAATTAATCAGCTAAATGAATTGTCTGTACCGATTTATAGCATCGATTTACCTTCAGGTTTACACACCGACACAGGCGAAATATTAGGAACTGCGATTCGCGCCACTCACACATTTTGCTTGGGTTTATGGAAACTAGCTTTCTTCCAAGATCAGGCGCTGGAATATCTCGGCAAAGCTGAGTTAATCGATTTTGATATTCCTTTAGCTGATGTAGAAGCTGTTCTCAAAGATGCGCCCAGGATTAAACGTATTACACCAGCAACGGCACTTGCTACTCTACCTTTACCCCGTCCACCAGTTACCCACAAATATAAGGAAGGACATTTACTGCTGATTTGCGGTTCGCGGCGCTATGCAGGTGGAGCAATTTTATGTGGTTTGGGTGCTAGGGCTAGTGGTGTGGGGATGCTTTCGATCGCAGTACCCGAATCTCTAAAACCCCTTTTGGTGTCGCACTTGCCAGAAGCGCTAATTGTCGGTTGTCCAGAGACGGAAACCGGAGCGATCGCCCAATTGCAATTACCAGAAAAAACTGATCTGAGTTCCTTTAATGCGATCGCTTGTGGCCCCGGTTTAACACGAGATGCGACTCCGATTGTGCAAGAAGTGATCAACAGCGAACGCCCTTTAATTCTCGATGCCGATGGTTTAAATATCCTGGCACAAATGGGAGCGATCGCCACATTAAAAAAACGTCAAGGAGTAACCGTACTCACACCCCACACTGGCGAATTTGAGCGATTGTTTCCTGATGTCACCGATGCCAAACATGACAGAGTGAAAGCAGTACGCCAAGCGGCGGCGCAAAGTGGGGCGGTAGTGTTGTTGAAAGGGGCAAGAACTGCGATCGCAAACCCTGAAGGTATCGTTTGGATTGTTCCTGAAAGTACACCCGCCTTAGCGCGTGGTGGTAGCGGCGATGTGTTAACTGGGCTACTGGGTGGATTGTTAGCGCAAGCAGCAACTAAACAGATTCCTGTAGAAGATATTGTGGCAACTGCCGCTTGGTGGCATTCGCAAGCAGGCATTTTAGCAGCCCAAGAGCGTACCGAATTAGGTGTAGATGCGTTTACCTTGACACAATATTTACTAAAAGCTCTAACTTAGTCAATTCCCTCGTTCCCAGTCGGAGACTGGGAACGAGGAGATTTAGCTATTGACTAAATACCAACGCTGTAGCGCCAGCCGTTGAATTTCGCGCCAGGGAATATGATGTTTTCGGGCTAACTCTGCACAATCTTCATATTCTGGCTGCACATTTGCAATAACTTTTTCTGGTGATTGTCCCTTCCATGCTACTTTGACACGCACTTTGCCATATTCAATTTCCACTTGTTGAATTTCCCGTTGTAAAATGGCGCGTTGCTGAGTTGTTCGCCGAATGCCCAAAGTAGTGGTTTCGCGGAATAAAACCGTTTCACAACTGAGTAAATTTTCTGGATGACAAATCACAGTCAGCAAAATCCCTGGACGGGACTTTTTCATGCCGATCGCCTGGGTAAAAACATCCACCGCACCAGCAGCAAACAACGCCTCAAATACATAGCCGATCGCTTGCGGATTTAAATCATCAATTTGGGTTTCTAGTACCGAAATGGTTTCTAAATTTGAGCTAGTATCTTCAGAATCGCTGAAATTGGACTGTAAACTTGCGCTTTCACCCAGCCAGAGTCGTAGAATATTGGGAATGGGTAAATTTATCGTTCCTGCTCCCAGTCCTATCTGCTTGATAGCGATCGCGGGTGGTGAACCAAAATCTCTTGCCAAAGTAGTGGCGATCGCTGCTCCTGTTGGTGTCACTAGTTCTCTATCAATGCCATTGCTATAAACTGGACAACCCCGCATTGACCACAGCTTTAATACCGCTGGTACTGGTACCGCCATCTGACCATGTGCAGCCCGAACAGTGCCGCCACCAGTCGGGAACGCCGAGCAGTAAAGTAGGGGCCATCCTTCGTCATTGCTCTCAATCCCTAACCAATCTAACCCCAGGCAAGTACCCACAATATCGACGATCGCATCTACAGCACCCACCTCATGGAAATGAACTTTTTCAGGAGAAATACCATGCACCGCCCCTTCTGCTACTGCTAGCTGTCGGAATACCGCCAAACTCCAAGCTTCTGCCCGTGGTGGCAACCCCGCTTTGAGAATCATCTGCTCTATTTCTGGTAGGTGGCGTGTGTGATCGTGACTGTGTTCGTGGTTGTGGTTGTGGTCGTGGTGATGATGGCGATCGTGTACTAAATCCACATGGACTTTAGTCGCCTGCTGACCATTACGTTGGACAAGTTCTGCCCTTAACTGATATTCCTGTTCAATTCCCAACCCATTGAGTTTTTCAATTAAATACTCCACAGGAACACCCAAACTTACCAAAGCACCCAGGCACATATCACCAGAAATTCCTGTCGGGCATTGAAAATAAGCTATTTTATTCATAGTCATTAGTCATTAGTCATTAGTCATTAGTCATTAGTCATTAGTCATTAGTCATTAGTC
>NZ_JABXKM010000287.1 GCF_017115025.1 Nostoc sp. NOS(2021)
TCCCCATCTCCCTCAGTCTTTTTCTTGAATTTTGAATTGATTTCTCCCCACTCCCCACTCCCCAAAATGTTCCTCACCCAAACTGTTCCCCGTCAACGAGAAATCCTTGAAGTATTCCTTCGCAATGGCTGGGACTATATGCGAAGGCTACTTACTGGTGGCAAAGCTGATGAACCCCAGCTACCGACACCTGCGGTTTTAAAAAATATCCTGGTAGACTTGGGGCCAGTTTACGTTAAACTTGGTCAGCTACTCTCCACCCGTCCAGATTTACTTAGCGCCGCCTACATTGAGGAACTGTCAACTCTTCAAGATGAAGTACCAGCAGTTCCCTGGTCAGAGATCGAAATAGTCCTCCGCAAAGAATTAAAACGTTCACTAGCAGAAACCTTCAGCACAATTAACCCGATCCCCGTAGCGGCGGGATCAATTGCTCAGACACATCGCGCTACACTAGCAGACGGTCGAGAAGTCGCTCTGAAAGTGCAACGTCCGGGAATTGATATTACTATTGCTCAAGATATTGCCTTAATTCAAGGGATTGCCGATTTAGTGGCACGTACTGAGTTTGGGCAAACCTACGAAATCAAATCTATCGCCGAAGAATTTACCAAAGCTTTAGAAGCTGAATTAGATTTTAAACGGGAAGCGGGTTTTACAGACCAACTCCGGCGCAACTTATCTAAAAGTCGTTGGTTTGATCCGACACAAATAGTGGTTGCGGAAATTAACTGGGAATTGACCACAGAAAAATTACTGGTGATGCAATGGCTGGATGGCGTGCCGTTCCTGTCGGCGGATTTGGAAAGTGACACCAACGTTAAAGACCCTGCCGCAAAGCGTAAAGAAATAACTACTTTGTTATTTCGGGTATTTTTTCAGCAACTATATATTGATGGCTTTTTTCACGCTGATCCTCATCCAGGAAACTTGTTTTATCTCAAAGATGGTCGTGTTGCCCTCTTAGACTGTGGCATGGTGGGAAGACTTGACCCGCGTACACAGCAAATATTAACAGAAATGTTGTTAGCGATCGTTGATTTAGATGCTCAAAGGTGCGCTCAGTTAACTTTGCAGCTCTCAGATTCTGCTCAACCAGTAATTTTATCGCGGTTAGAAAATGATTACGATCGCATGTTACGAAAGTATCACAACGTCAGCCTAACGCAAATAAACTTCAGTCAGATAATCTATGAAGTTTTACAAGTTGCCCGCAACAATAAAATTAGGTTGCCTAGTAATATGGGTTTGTATGCCAAAACCCTAGCAAATTTAGAAGGTGTGGCGCGGACATTCAACCCGGAGCTTAATTTTTTTGATGAAGTCAAACCATTAATTACAGACTTGTTTCGTCGGCAATTACTAGGCGATAATCCAGTGCGATCGCTATTACGGACAGCCTTAGATATTAAAAGTCTGTCTCTCCAATCTCCCCGCCAAATAGAACTGTTATTAGACCGAGTTACCTCAGAAACCTTACAGTGGAATCTATCGCTGCGGGGGTTAGATGGCGTGCGGCGCACTATGGACGATGCGGCTAACCGACTATCTTTTAGTATTTTAGTGGGTTCGCTGATTATGGGTGCAGCAATTATTTCCACCAGAGCGCAGACAACTGAGCTATCTTTTTTAAGCAGCATCCTATTTGCAGTCGCTAGTTTATTGGGTTTGTGGTTAATTATTAGTACATTGCGATCGGGACGTTTACGGTGAAACTATATGTAGATTGTGCTAGGAAATCATGATAGCTGTCACTAGCAAAAATCCCTGCTTTACTATTTAGAACCACAGATACATACAGGAATTTTACTTCTGACCCTGCCGATTTTAGATTTTGGATTGAAGGAAAAATCTAAAATCTAAAATCTAAAATCTAAAATTCAATGACTCCTACTGTAAACAGCCCTAAACACCAATGATTTATGTGTGTTTACCTATGTAAATGGGTATGAATAATTAAAGATTTGTACTAAGGGGAGCATCTCAATGAGTGCAAATATACCAGATAATAAACAAGATTCTTGCTCCCTCTCCTTACCAAGGAGAGGGTTGGGGTGAGGTTTTACAAGGCTTTTTACACTCATTGAGATGCTCCCTGTAGTAAGCGGCTCCAGCCCTTACTAATAGCCAATTTAATTAAACTTATATTGCGTAACATAGTTTGATTTATTCTTGCCCACTTACTTACATCTGTGGTTCTAATATAAAAAATATGTCAATTATCATTGCTGAAAATCTGAGTAAATCTTATCCAGTGGCAGTTAAAAGTCCAGGTATTAAAGGTACAATCACCCACTTTTTTCGCCGCACCTACCGCTCAATTAAAGCAGTTCAGGATGTTTCCTTTGAAATTGCCCCTGGTGAAGTAGTAGGGTTTTTGGGGCCAAACGGTGCTGGTAAAACCACCACACTCAAAATGCTCACAGGACTGATTCATCCCTCTAGCGGTACAGTCACAGTCGCTGGACAAATTCCGTTTCATCGTAAAGAAGCATTTTTGCAAAAAATTACCTTGGTGATGGGGCAAAAGCAGCAGCTAATTTGGGACTTGCCAGCGCTGGATTCTTTGAAAATTAACGCTGCTGTATACGACATCTCTGATAAAGAGTTCCAACGGCGGGTGGGAGAATTAACAGAGATGCTTTCCCTAGAAGGCAAACTTACCCAACCAGTGCGGAAACTCTCTTTGGGTGAGCGAATGAAGGCGGAATTGCTAGCAGCACTTTTGCACCGTCCCCACGTATTATTCTTAGATGAACCAACGCTGGGATTGGATGTAAATGCTCAAGCAGCAGTGCGCGAGTTCTTGCGCGAGTACAATCAGCGTTATCAGGCTACAGTACTGTTGACAAGTCATTACATGGCTGACATCACAGCTTTGTGTCAACGGGTGCTGTTGATTCATGAGGGGAAGCTGATGTATGACGGTAGCTTAAATGGACTGCTGGAACGTTTTGCTCCTTATCGGGAAGTCCATATAGAGTTAGCCCAACCTCTACCGATAGAAAAACTTATGACCTATGGTGATGTGCAACTCTTAGAAGGGCGATCGGTGCGTTTTATGGTGTCGAGAAAGGCGCTTACCCGCACCGTTTCTCAGATTTTGGCGGATTTGGAGGTAATTGATTTAACTGTCACCGAACCGCCTGTAGAAGAAGTGATTGGACGAGTTTTTCAGGCAGGTGTTGTGTAGTCGGTGCTGATACCAATTCTATGTGAGGCTGCGCTTTATTCACGTAGGGGCAATTCATGAATTGCCCCTACAGCGCGGTTTTGGGTAAGTTCTATAGGCGCATCTTCAAAAAGAAATGGTATGAGTAGGTGGGTAATTTTTGTAGCGGGAAGTGAATAAATGAAGCGGATAATCAGAAAAACCTTAACTTTGCTGTCAGTATACTACGCCTATATGGTTGAATATCGGGCAGAACTAATCTTATGGGTTTTGGCTGGGTCTTTGCCGATTATCCTCATGGGTGTGTGGATACAGGCGGCACAAGGAGGACAGTTTGGATTATCACCTGTGGATTTTGCCCGTTACTTTATCACGGTTTTCATTGTCAGGCAACTCACAGTTGTTTGGGTAATTTGGGACTTTGAAACAGAGGTAGTGGAAGGCAAGCTTTCGCCGAAGTTACTACAACCGCTCGACCCAGTGTGGCATCATGTTGCGGGGCATATTTCTGAAAGATTTGCCCGCCTAATGTTTGCTTTTCTCTTAGTGGCATTGTTTTTTATTCTCTATCCCCAGGCTTTTTGGGTACCAAGTTTAAGTAGATTTTTGTTATTTACATTGGCGGCGGTGCTAGCTTTTACTTTGCGATTTGTGATTCAGTACACCTTTGCTATGTTCACCTTTTGGACAGAACGGGCTAGCGCTTTAGAAAATTTCTGGTTGTTATTTTATTTATTTTTATCTGGTTTGATAGCACCTTTAGAGGTCTTTCCAGAACCTGTGCAAAAAATAGTGATGTTTACGCCTTTTCCCTATTTGATTAATTTTCCTGCGAGTGTTTTGGTAGGGTTACCCGTGGATATAGGGCGGGGATTTTGGTCAATGCTGGGATGGATATTAGTGTTTTTAGGTGCGAATCGTTTGCTCTGGCGTGCAGGTTTGAAGCGGTATTCTGGGATGGGAGCTTAAATAATTTAACATTTAACCAAAAAAATCCCACCCAATGATTTGCTGAACTAAAGCGCTGTCTAATACGAAGGTAGCAAAAAAAGCCATGCAAGGTACTAACTCACCACAAGAATTTTATATCTATGTTGATATAGATGACACATTAGTCCGAAGTTATGGTGCGAAAAGAATACCAATTACTGCAACGATAGAACATGTCAAAGAACTTAAGAAACAGGGGGCTAAACTCTATTGCTGGAGTTCTGGTGGATCAGAGTATGCGAAGAATACTGCAAGGGAACTTGGAATATTGGAGATTTTTGAGGCATTTTTGCCCAAACCTCAGATGTTATAGCAGTCGCCAAAGACGTTAGGACAAGTTGGCGGTAGATGCCTTCAACAGGATAGATTGTGAATTGATCTCTGTCCTAAGCTTCCTGTCCGTTGCTATACTGGACGACCAAAAAATAAAGTATTGGAGAGGGATGATACAGGTTCATCCTATATCATGTCAATCCAAAAGCTTAGATGATTATCGAGAACAGTTAAAAGCTCATCTTACAAAAAGTTTTGATATTTAGCGCAATCTTCAATCTCCCAATATGGTTCGGTTAAGCTATAAACAGTGAAATTGCAATTCTTTGTAAGTTGGGTGGAGCGAACCAAAATCCAACATTAATACTATTTTATGCCAACACATATTTTAAAAAAATCCAACTTAATACCGTTGAAAAAATATTTTATAAATTACTTGGCATCGTCTTAAACTTTTCCGCCGACCCCAAAGAGTAATCTTCTAACTTAAAATCAGCAAAAGGCTTTTTTTCCAACCTATCCCGTAATGCCTCATCCAGAATTAAACCTGCTGATTGTTTTTTCACACCAATAATTATAATACTTCTCTGATATTTAGTTAAATCCTGATTTCCCTGACAATCACTCCGTTGAAATTGACCCAAATTTAATAACCGATAATTTTTGACATTTGGTGTATTAATAAATAGTTTTTTTACTAAAAAGTGTATTTTTTTGGAACGTTCTAGAGCCATACGTTCTTGAACTACTGTATCACCTTTACAAGAAACTGTACCTACAGAGATAATCTCACTGGGGTCTTCCATTATATTTTGTATACCTTCTTGTTCTAAGCTCAACTTTAAAAGGTCTAGACTAATAATTTCATCATTATATTTAATTTGAAAATTGCTACCTAAAAGCCATTTATATTCTAGTGATAAAACAGCTATATTAAATTCGGCTACCTTCCCTTGACTATCTCTACCTTCTTTATAAGGGAAATAATCAATCTTACCTTTTTTCTCTGGAGATTGTTCGTAATTTGGCATCAAAGTAAATTTTGATGTCCGCGTTGCTAATGCCATTATACTAAGTAATCCTAATATCACTAGTAGGGCTACAAAAAATGCCAGTAGTCGTACTTCTTCTGGCTGTTTATCTGGAGGCGAGAAAGTTTTAGTAATTGGCGGGGACAACTGCTCGGTGTTAAGATTGCCTGCTAAATTAATATTTTTAGGAGTAGTTTCTGTTAGTTGGGTTTCAATTTCTTCTAGGCGGTGTAAAATTTCCTGAGTGTTAGCAGGACGCTTTTCTATATCAGTTGCTGTTAGCCAATCAATTAAATTCAATAGCAAGGGTGAGATATGGGTGGCATGATTTTGCCAGTGCAACAAATTGTGCTGCATATCATACATATCTAAGGGATGGTATCCCGTGAGTAAAAATATAAATGTGCGTCCCAAGGCAAAGAAATCTGATTGCGGTACTGCTTGAGCATTCATTTGTTCTGGAGCGCTGTAGCCAGATGACATAAGTGCTGTCATACCGTCGCTGTTGCTGAGTTGCTCTGGGTAGGTTCTACCAATTTCAGTGGCAGTGCCAAAATCAATCAGTACCAAATTCCCCCAACTCTTCCCAATGGGGGATCGAATCATGATATTAGATGGCTTAATATCTCGATGTAAGTACTGTTTGCTATGCACTAAATCCAAAATTTCTATTAACTGTTTTAACCAGGCGATCGCTTGTTCTTGAGAAATAGGGTGATTCTGCTGCTTTAGCCACTGTTCTAAGTTGTACCCATCGATTTTTTCCATTGCAATGCAATGCAATACTAAACCATTTCGGGTTTGATACTGGAAGTAACTATCTTCGTTGGGAATGCCAGGATGCTTGAATTGTCCCAATACGGTTACTTCTTGCTGAAATAGTTCTACTGCTTTGGCGTCGCCTGATAGATCCTCTTTGAGTATCTTGAGGATTTTAGGGGTATGTTGTTCGTATGCTTCATAAACTTTACTAAACCCTGTTTTGTCACTCAACAGGCACGTTACCCGATAACGCCCTAGCAATTCCAAATGGGAACCACAACTTTGACAAAAGCGGTTTTGATGATTATCCGGGTGATTTGGTTTAGGGCAAACGGGATTGATACAAAGGCTCATGACTGGCTTATCCGTACTTTAACAGTTATCAGTTATTGGTTATCAGCGTTCATGGGTTACTGATAACTAATAACTGATTTAAGAGGAGCGCAGACGCGTAGCACCTTGTCGCTAGACATCGCTCCTATTAATTATTCTGTTGTCGTATGATAATCCCGTCTAATAATAATCAGATTTTCTATCTGTGTTCTGCCAAGAAAGCTGCTACAGTTTGGTTAAATGCCTCTGGTTGTGTCAAAAACGGCCAATGATTGCCGGGAACTTGGCAGATGCGTAGGTTTTTGAGATAGGTTTTGTAGGGTTTGATTTGCCAATCTTGGCGATTTAGACCTTGTTCTGGTTGGACAAAGAGGGCATGGGTATCAAGGGGGATTGTAAAACCAGGCACTTGCATGACTTCCTCAAAAATCCCGTCACGGGCGGCTATAGTAAATTTGCTGCCCCAACTACCATCGAGTTTTTGTTCTATTCCTGCTTGGAAAACTTGCTGCTGTAAGGAACTCCATTCTTGATATTGCTTTAACTGCCGTGCTTGTTGTTCGGCTTCTTCATGACTGGCAAAGGGACCCATGCTTTTGAGGAAAGGCAAGAAGCGATACAACATCGGAAAAGTTACCCTGAAAAGGCTGGGCATTTTCCAGATGAAAATCGGATCGACCAAAATTATACTCCGCAAACGCTTTGGGTTTTGCTTTGCCCAGATGGCGGTTAATTTGCCTGTCCACGAGTGACTGACAATATGGGCAAAAGTCCATCCGAGATGATCCATGAGTGCTTCGAGGTCTGCGATCGCACTTTCAAAAGTATAATCTCTCTCAGGCTTACTACTTTGGCCATGTCCGCGCATATCTGGTGCAACTATGTGGTAGTCTGCCGCTAAGTAATTCCCTAAACTAGACCACACTAGAGCATGGTCGCCTAAGCCGTGTAACAGCAATAAAGGTTCTTGACCTTGGTTCCACTCTAAGTAAGAAAGTTGGATATCAGGCTTTGATAAAGTTTGACGTACAGGCATCATTGCACATCCACCAGGGAAGAGATAGTTTCGCGTTTATATAATACTGCGAAAGAACATAGCGAGTGGGCAAAGATGGGACTTGACAGCTATTTAGTGAACCGATAGATTAAACATCGATACTTTAAAAATAATAACTATAGAAATAGCACAATTGGCAAAGAGGATACTTTAATAAGTAGTGTTGGTAAGGAACAGTCAAATTGAGCCAGGGCGAACAGACTTCTCTCTCCGCTGGACTAAGGAAAAAGTGAGGGAGTGCGATCGCTTCTGCGGGGTAAGCAGTGACGAGCGATCGCTGAGTTTTAATTAGATAGTAGTGCGATCGCCATTTTAATCATCAATTGATCCTAGAGCCAAATCTGTTAATTGGTGCATTTTAGGAGTATGAAAGTCTATAACAATATCATGTTTAATATTTCTATCTCAACACTATGGAATCAATCGAGAGCCATATCTTAAACACACTTTACACCCATCTAGGACTCCGATTTGATTTTTGAAAACATCCTGAGACTGAAAAGCCCGTTTTCTCAGGGTTTTATCTGAAATCTTGTTCAGAAATCAGGCAGGAGTTCTATAGTTTAATAATATTAAAGTGTGGTAAGAATCCATGCTCTCATAAGTGAGTGGTAAAATTCGAGGAAAGCTCATTATGAAGTCAGTAGCAACGACCCCTTTAGCCGAGTTTCTCTCTCAACCCAACATTGAGGCTTCCCCCGCATGGGAGTTAATTAACGGGCAAGCGCTGCAAAAACCAATGCCAACCCTTTTTCACTCGCGGCTACAACGCAATTTGGTAAATTACATAAATCGTCATACTGAGCGGTTTGAAGCCGTGCAAGAATTGCGCTGTATTGTACCTCCCTACTCCCCAGTACCGGATATTTCTGTCGTTGATTGCGATCGCCTTGCCGATGAAGATGGGCCCCTAGAGGGAGCACCGGACTGGTTAATTGAAATTCGCTCTCCTGACCAAAGCACCCTAGACTTGCAGAACAAAATTCTCCACTGCCTCAGCAATGGAACGCAACTAGCTTGGCTAATAGACATAACTCGCCAACAGGTTTGGGTCTGGCTTGGAGATGACCTACCCCTTGTTTGTTCCGCAGAAGACATTTTACCAACTTTGGGCGACTTAACGGAGCTTACGGTCAAGGCAGTGATGGCTATGACTCGCAGGCAAAGCTGAAAATAAAGTAGTGCTAGTCTACGACGGTTTCCTGCGAGAGCATCGCCTGTGTCGGGTGCTACGTACCATCGTACTTGTGCAAAGTATATGTTTATATTTGATCCAGTAATAATTCAACCATGTTTTTTCCTACAAAGGGAAATAAAGCACTGTTGAGCTTAATGAAAGAATTAAAGTTTTAGCAGCTTTGAGAATAACTTTTTATTAGAGAGTTATTCAATGTCTAATAGGATATAGGACTCGTATTTGATTTTTGAAATAACTCAGTACGGATCTATCCCTTCTTCCCTGTTCCCTCCCTACACAAGTAAGTTCAGGAATCAAATCGGATTCCTATAACATGTTACTGATATTATTAGAGGCATTGTCCTTTGAGTTTCTTACAATCACTAAACACTGATTTGGAACTCTGGGAAGCATCTCGTAAAAAGCAGGAGTATAACGACCATCTTCATCAACAACCCTACGAAGAGTATACTCACCAGCCCTAGAAAGTCCACCGAACCAAACGTTCTTTCTGTGCCAAATATCTCCATTGAGAGAATTTTTGTCTTTGGACATTGTAAAACTCACAATCGATCTTGAAATTGGTATTCCCAGCAAAAAAGGTATGACTTTGGCTTGCTGCAAAGTTTCATCTTCAAACTGAATTTTGTAAGTTAACTCAAACCATTGAATAAAACGTAGTGATATCCAGCCAGCAATCGAGTTATGAAAAGTCCACTGCAACGGTGCAAAGACTGGTAATGCCAAAACTCTGTTCTGTGTATCCCATTCTAAATTGTGCATAGTGATGCAAGTATCTGGCGCTGGATTGCCATCCATAAAAAACACACCCTTAAGGACAGATGGTAAGTTTGTTTGTTTGATTGGAATCATCCAGGTTGCAATATTATTAAGTCGCTTTTTCTCGATTAATTCAGCCATAATAATTTTTAATTCCTAATTCTTACTTAAGATACAACCAAAACAAATAATTATAGGGTATTAAGAGGATGTCTGAAAAGTTGGCGATACACCAAACAGTTGTAACTCCCACTATATTCAGGGCTTTTTTAATGACTTTTAACTTCTTATGCCCCTTTTTTTAAGTGGTTAGGGGAGATAAAGAAATATTTGATACTTCTCAAACATCCTCTAATTCCAAACTCAAAACTCCTGACTTCAAGACTTACAGTCGTTTAGCAAAACCTTGTAGCACTAAATTATTAGGAGTAACGGCAGTCACTTTTTCAAAATCCCACTTTACTTCTGTAATTGAGTCCCATTGATAGTTCTTGAATAGATGTAAACAGAAAATCTTGATAAAGCCAATTGATAAGGATCTACCAGGACAGGCTCGCTCATGCCCTTCACCGTTCCAAGATAAGATATCTGAAAAATTCCGTGTTACGTCAAAATCATTTGGATTTTGGTATCTGTTGGCATCCCGATTAGCTGTAAAAATAGAGCCAAGCAGACGAGTACCTTTTTGGAATGGACATTTTTGTTCTCCAATCTCAACTTCACCCGCTTGAGTGGCGAGTTGGCTAACAAATCGCACAGGTGGATAGAGACGAGCCGTTTCCAGAATTACTTGATTGAGAAGTGTTGACTGTTCTAGAGCCTCTGAGTCTAAACTTTCCTTGCCATTCCAAACTGCATTGACTTCTGACACTACATTATTTCTGAGGGCATTATCCAAGCATAAAACACCAATAACAGATCCCAAAAGCCCACTTGTGCCAGCAGTACCGGCAATATGAATCATATCGAAAAGGCTATTAGCGATTTGGTGTTCGTTCAACTGATACTGAGCGCCTGTTTCAAAGTAAGATGCCCATTTGGCAGATTGTTGATATTTCTTGGTTAAATACTGACGATGCCGAATTTTTGGGGCTGTTAATATTGCCAGCAGATACTTGTTAATAAAATTTGGCAAGGATGCGAGAGCCAAACCTTTAATGTAATTACTCGATGCTGTGATTTCTTCCTCAGATAAAGATATCTGAAAAACCAGTTGGTGCAAAATCGACAGCATGATCTTTGGCAAATCGTTGCCGATGTGTAATTTGCCCTGTCTAGCAGCCTCTAACAGGCTTTGCTCTACTAGATACCCTAAAAAGTCTATCTGCTCTGACGGTTCCGGTAAGGCTTGTAAGAACACAGCACGTAGTCCTGTGTGTTCGTTACCGTTTGTTCCCAAGCTCAGAGGATTATCGAGTAGGTAGCTAGGAGCTAATATTCTGATGATGCCTAAATCATTTCCCCGCAGTTGTGGTTGGGTTTGCATTAGTTCTCTCACCTGGGTGTGAGAGGAATGCATAATTGCTTGGTCTACTGCAAAATACTTATCTCCAATATTGTCCTTACGGATGTACAGAAAGTCTCGCCATGCGTTGAGCATGATTGAGGCATCCATGTAATAAAAAACTAAGCGCAGAAGCTTGCCGATCGCAGTGTCATAACCTACTTTGGCTAGTATAGGTGCAAGCCATAGCTGGCGATCGTGACCTTTGAGGACTTTATCTTTAAGTGTCATAATATTTACTTTTTGTCATTTGTCATTGGTCATTTGTCATTTGTCATTTGTCATTTGTCATTGGTCATTTGTCATTAGGCTTAGTAGTTTCCCCAGTCCCCAATTCAGATATTGATGCTCTGAGGAATTTTAGAAGGAAGCAGATACTCATAGGTGGGACGGTGCAAATTACGTTGCTTGATGGTATCTTCTACCTGCTGAAGATTACTGTGGAATGCCTGTAACAATGGTTTTACTTTCTGGTCTGTAAAGTATCCTTGCTGATACTCGCCCAGCTTGTTGTAGTATACAGACCCCAACAAGCTGAGTATGTTGTATTGCCGTTGCGCCTGATCTAAGGGGGGGAGCAAATTAAGGTAGTCTTGCTCAGTAATTTCTCTTTTGAGAGTTGAGGCTGGTAAATAACCTGCCATTGGAATAGCTGCGGCGTAGCTCATAAAATCTTTTTGCGGAAAGTTAACCGCAGCATGTTGAGCGCTGGCAGTGAAAATAATCAGCGTCGTGGCATCAATCAGGTAATTGAGCGTTTTGATGCGACCATCTTCGCCAAAATCGGGGATGCGACCACCATCGTAAGCTGAGATTTCGGCTGCCCACGCTTGCAGGGCTGTGTCTTTCTGAATGTCTTCATCCGTGGTGTAGTAAAGGTTTAGGTAGTCTGAAACCCATTGATGAATGGCATCCCAGACTAATAGTGCATCATCTCGGTAAGGATAAACAGGCAATAGGTTGGGATCATCCACACCGCGCTGTTGGAATTGCTTGGGTAAGATGGCACTATTGAAACCATAGCTTTGCAACCCTAGCACTGCTAAAACGCGAGAGTTATCGATTGATGCTGAGAGTAATCTATCGACACCACCGCCAGGAGCAATGAGAATCCGTTGGGCAGTATCGTTAATTGCTAAGGTGGTGTCAAAATGCGGGCGCAGCAGAATTCTTAGGGGATGGGTGAGTGGCAGTTGTCGATAGGTGGCGATCGCCAAAGCACCAACTAATAGGTGAGTTCTTGCTAGGTGAGTAATCGGTTCGTGGAAGTTGGCATCTGCTATTTGGACAACTGTTTTGGCAAAAAGCCAAGGGTATTTACCGGTGTTAGGGGTAATAATCGGATAATCTAGTCCTGGGGTTTGACCGCATTGAATGGCGATCGGCCGCAATAGACGGGTGGGGTCTGAGCCTTTGGGTAAGGCAAACAGTGCCAGGGGAGCATAGACATATTTTTGATCAATCGGGTATGTACCGTTGATCGCACCCTCTAACATTTTATAGTCAGCTAAGTAGAGCCTTCCTTCAAGTCCGGCTGCTGCTAATGAATCGTCAGTTCCCATCACTGCTTGGTAATGTTCGTCTGTGACTGGGAAGCGATCGCCTGGAGTGGTTACTCGCTCGATCATGACGGGATTGTAGCCAGCTACTCGCATGTAGGCAAATACTTCATCTTCCTCGTAAGTTTTAGCGATCGCTGGTACACCAATCACCGGAAACAAATTTTCGTAGTCCTTGAGACTGGTTGCATGTCCTGTGGGCTGTCCTTCATATAGAAGGGTAATTACCCGATTTAGAGTATCTCTGAGGATCACAAGTCCGTTTTCTTTAAGAATAGAAAAGAAAAGATCGTCGAGTTCTCTAACATCCTTAGATATCGCTCTGAACCAAAACTGGGGGAGAATTTGCAGGATTCTCGCCAGAATGGTGATTCGGGCTGGTATTGCTCCCTTGAGCAAGGCTTCTAAAATAAACCTTTCGACATCATCACGAATCGATTTGGAACCCTGATTGCCTCGGTTGACGATCAGGGTATTGACAAAAACAACTCGTAACTGCTGGGCTAATAAAAAATACCAGTTAGTGCTGAACTCTTCTGCCAAAGAAAGCTTATCCACCATAGCAATAGATGGAATATGGGTGTAGTTATATTGATACTCTTGCCTAGCTATATCTAGGGTCTGAGTGCTTGAGGAACTGATCGAATTATCTGGTGATAAAGCAGTCATTGGCCCTACTCACGTGTAGTACAAGGAACTTTAACAGTTTAGGATAAACAGGTTTGAGTTAGCTAAACGTATTATCACAATCAAGTTAGGGTTTACGCATCATACATATGTAATATACAAAATTTAGGGTTATCAAGCACAAACCAAAGTTCATATATTAGGAAGTAGAGACAAAGCCGTTGCGAAACTCCCTAATTTCGTCGCTGAAAAGAAATCCAAAGGCTATAGCGAAAGCCAATCTCAGATGGATGGCGATCGCAATATTTCAGATATCAGACGAGCGATACAACTGTTGAATATCATACGTCCTTGAGGGGATACAAGGACGTATGATGATAGCTACATCAGCGCCCTAATAAGTAGTCGGACAGAATTAATTACACAATGTCATTGCGAATGGAGCGAAGCGGAATGAAGCAATCGCAAGGGCTGAGATTGCTTCTCTTCTCTACGAGAGGCTGCGCCAACGAGACGCTCCGCGAACGCTTCGCTCGCAATGACTGTAAATATTTTTGTCTATCTACTTATGAGTATCTAAAAATTATCCCGACACCTCTGGGAATGAAAATTGATTACTACAAGGTTTACCGCAGATTAGCAGATGTTGACCAGCAATCAAGAACATAAATCTTAATAACCCAAGTTGCGGGTTATCATACTCCGAGTGAAAAGCACCTTGAGAGGAATGCGATGCCTGCGGCAGGCGTAGCTGCGGCACGCAACGAGGTAGTTGCCCGTAGCGCAACCACAACGCCCGACTGAATCCAAAAAGTTATAGGTAAGTATATCCCACATTCCGCACTTGACTGGCTAATCATAAAAGTACCCATAGGGGTACTGCTGCGTTGTTATATAAAGACATACTATAAAAATTCCTGTGGTCTTCATAAAGAGAGGTTAGTTATGGATGGTATGCATAGTGAAACCCGTTGGGCATATACAACCGATTCAGATAACTATAGTGCAAGCTTTCAGTTCGAGCTTCCACCAACATCAACAATTGCAGAAATTAGCCTTGGTGGGTACTACGAATTTGATGACAAAGCTCACGTAGATATCGGTTTTACTGGATGTAGTTTTTTAGATAACAATGGCGTGACACGTACAGATTCGTTTCCAGATATTGACAGATTTGATTCCACACGAGTATTCAGTAGAAATGGACTAACAAGCGCATCTTACCAGATACGAGTATCGAACTGTGCGGCTTACAGCTTAGTAAACTTCTTCTACTGGCCAGCGGTCAATTGAAATTAAAAAGGAGAAACACATTATGGTTCAACAGTTTACCCATCAAGCTGGAAAGGCTCCTGAAATATCTGATGTTAGAGTTGTTGCATTATATGATCCGGGTACAGGACGCATTGCACATGTTCATACAATCACAACCTTGAAAGCTGGACGTGTACTCAACGAGAAAGAAGTTATTGAGTCGGCATTGGCACATGCGACAAAAGCAGGATGTCAAACTGACCAACTTCAGGTGAAGTTGTCCAATAATCCTACGCATGGACATCTGCCACATAAAATTGATATAAAAACTCAGGAGTTCGTTGCGCTGAATCCTCCTTCTAGAACTTAAATGAGTAACAATCGTTAACCCACTCTTTAACTGGTTATTAATACAATAACCAGTTATTACTATCATTTTGATGCCAATAATGTGATCAATTTTAGTCAAATCTTGTAAAAAAGTTACGACACTATGAACCCACATTCCGTAGGTTAGTCAGCACTGTTTCGGTAAATCTGTTAGGTGCAGGGCTATTTCGTTCTAGACAGAAAACGCCCAGAACTGAAGTTCAGCGGCTCATAGCTAAAGTCCGTTAAAACGGACTATAACCTTTTCTTAGTCGTCTAAAGACGAATGAGTGCTATTAGACTGGTGAATTCATTCTGAGGCGGACTAGATGAGAATGAAATAGCCCTGGTTAGGTGTGGGTTAAAAGTACTTTTCATACCTTTAACTTGGCTTTTATAAAGCTCAAGTAATATCATGTCCGGGTAATTAGTTGTTATTCCCATAGTCATTGCACCCCACCCCTTAATCC
>NZ_JABXKM010000318.1 GCF_017115025.1 Nostoc sp. NOS(2021)
CTCTGGCTGGAAATGCTCTTCAATTGCGGCTCTGCCGCAAGTCTTGAGGCGGAGCCTCTCGGAATGCATTCCCAGTCGGAGACTGGGAACGAGACAATCTCTAAATGCTGCTTCTAGACTAACTTTCACCTGAAGTTGACACCAATGGCTTTTCGTCCCACCCCACAAGAAATAGTTGAGTATTTTTTTATTTGTCAGTCCCTAAGCCAAACATTATCTGAAAGTTAAATGTTAGTAGTGTCAGAAAATATTGACAATTGTAGAGGTAAATTCTTCGTTTTTGAAGGGGTGTTTTTCAAATTAACTAAAAACCACGGTATTTGCATCGGATTTGGATGCAATAGACACATAAATTTTAGATAAATAGTTCCAAAACCTTGTATCGTCTAGATTTTAGTTTGTGTAATCTGACGATCCCCACTCTCTGGATTGGGGGAATTGAACACTCAAGTGCAATTCCCACTTATTCATGTGCGTATGTGGTTTTTTGAGCTAATTTATCCGCTAACAACTTCCAATAAGCAGAAATTTCAGTTTGTGGGCTGTAAATTGATCAGTAGAAAGCAGCAAGTGCAACTCACACGTCCTATGAACAACAGCATTTTTAACCTAACCGTCTCTCCAGTTGCGATCGCCATTATTGGTGGTGGCTTTAGCGGTTCTCTGGTTGCAGCCAATCTTTTACGCAATGCAACCATGCCATTGTCTATCAAGTTGATTGAACGTAATTCGGAAGTGGGTAGAGGAGTTGCTTATGGGACACCAGTGGACTCTCACTTGCTGAATGTACCAGCAGGTAAGATGAGCGCTTATGATGATCAACCAAATCACTTCCTGAACTGGCTGCACAAAAATGGGCATGAACAGGTAACTCCATCTACCTTCGTTCCGCGTCGGGTTTATGGGGACTATGTGCAGGCGACTTTAAAAGCAGCACAGGCAAATGCACCGGCTAATGTGCAGCTAGAGAAGATTGTGGATGAAGCGATCGCCATCGAAATTAAACCTCACAATACAATAGTGTACCTGAGCAGTGGTCAATGTTTGCATGTGCAAAAGGCAGTGTTAGCGTTGGGCAATTTCCCGGCAATTCTGCCTGCACCACTCGCCGTTTTAGACAACCGCTATGTCAAAGATGCTTGGTCTGCGGATGCGATCGCTGACCTAAGTCCAGAGGATGCTATTCTGCTGGTGGGTACTGGGTTAACAATGGTAGATGCGGTTGTTGCCTTACATCAGCAAGGGTTCCAGGGACAAATTCATACCGTCTCGCGGCACGGATTGATGCCCTGTAGCCACAAATCAACAGCTACTTATCCAGCATTTATTGATGTAGAAACTGCGCCAAAAACGGCGCGAGGACTGCTGCATCTGGTACGTCAAGAACTGCGCGAGGCTCTTACTCAAGGACACGCCAGTTCCTACAACTGGGGGAACCCCGGCAACGGACTGGCTCAAGATTGGCGGGCAATAATCGATGCCATCCGCCCAATTATTCCAGAACTTTGGCAAGCACTGCCATTGCCGGAACAGAAGCGATTTCTCCGCCATGTCAAAGCTTACTGGGAAGTTCACCGTCATCGGATTGCTGAAGAAATTGCCGAAGTACTGGATGCTGCAATCGAGTCTGGTCAACTGCTCCATTACGCAGGTCGGATTCAAAGTTGTCAGGAGTTTGATAATGGAGTGAATGTGAGCATCTGCGAACGGGGAACGCACAAAGATATCGTTTTGCAAGTCAAGCGGATTATCAACTGCACTGGCGCAAATTGTGATTATCGCAGATTGCAGCATCCATTGGTAGCTAGCCTCCAAGAACAACGGCTGATCCGTCCCAACACCTTATCAATGGGAATCGACACAGCCCCAAATGGTGCGCTGATTGATGCAGATGGAAATACATCTCAAATCCTGTACACCTTGGGGACACCGCGCAAGGGCAATCTTTGGGAAACCACTGCTGTTCCCGAAATTCGGGTTCAGGCAGCAAGTTTGGCACAGGAGTTACTGAAATCTCTCAATCCAAAACCCGATGCTACTACTTTCGTGTTGAAGAAACCTGCTATGTTATTTCGTCAACTATTTGATAAAGAATCTAGTACTTATACTTACCTAATTGCCGACCCAGAGACCAAAACAGCTATTCTAGTTGATCCTGTATTGGAGCAGGTCGAACGTGATCTTCAGATATTGCAACAATTGGGATTGACCCTAAGCTACTGTCTGGAAACCCATATCCATGCTGACCACATTACTGGCACAGACAGACTGAGGTCACTTACGGGTTGTTTGGGGATTTTGCCTGAGAATGCCGCCGCTACCTGTGCAGACCACTACATTGCCGATGGAAATATGTTGGAATTAGGGAACGTGCAGATTCGGGCGATCGCTACCCCTGGTCACACTGACAGCCACATGGCATACTTAGTCAACGACACTCACTTATTAACTGGAGATGCCCTGTTCATTCGGGGTTGCGGTCGTACCGACTTCCAAAGCGGCGACGCGGGATCACTCTATGATGCCGTTACTCAGAAGCTATTCACATTACCAGATGACACCTTGGTATATCCTGGTCACGACTACCAAGGACAGACAGTATCCACCATTGGCGAAGAAAAGGGCTGGAATCCTCGTTTTGCCGGCCGCAGCCGCAACCAGTTCATCGAACTAATGAAGAACCTTAACTTACCCCAACCGAAAAAGATGCTGGAAGCTGTACCTGCAAATCAGCATTGTGGCAGAGTTTTAGTTACATTAGATTATCAAATTTGAACTTTATTTAGCTATGGAAAGGGTAAGGCGATGTCTACGACGGGCTACGCCTTGGCATCTTTTACATTGACAGGACTTACGCAAAATATCTCTCAAACTCTGATTTCTCCGTGTCGCGCCAGTTGCTACAACGGGGAGGCAGCGCGGTCTTCTCCCATCGCCCTTGGCGTCTCGTAGAGAAGGGGAGACGCCAAAGGCGATGGGGGTTTCCCCCATGAGTGACTGCCGTGGGAACCCCCGCAACACACTGGCTTCTCTGCGCCTCTGCGGTAGCCAGCGGCAAGCCGCTTTGCGTCTACGCTATTCCGTAACTCGTGCGTAAGTCCTAATTGAGATTGTATAGCGATGTCTCTGTTTTTTCCGAGCTTCTAACTAATTACCTTCTTTTTCTTCACCCATATTCCCAACAACCCAGCAGTAACTGCTACTCCTCCAATAGTTGATGGCTCAGGCACAGGTTTTACACTTACATTATCCAAGTATAAGAATGCATGTCTATCCACAGACCCAAACTTTAACTCTGTGGATGATGCCTCTGCCGTGAAATTGAACTTATATGGCGTGTATGCTTGAAAAGAAATATTTTTTTGATCAAAAAGATTTTTTACACCTACAAAAGTCTGAAATTGATTATCAAGGTCAGGTGGTTCGTCTGTAGATAGGGATAGTCTGTGATATGTAGCTAATGCCTGAAAATGCACCAAGCGATAAACCTTGATTCCCAGTTTTAGGAAAGTTGCTAATTGTAATACCTGATATATCTATCGAATCACCAGATTTAATCCATCCTGTAACATGAGAATTTGTAATGTTGGGATCATTAGGATTTACGAGAGGGTCGCTTTCAAATCCCCCGTTGATAATCAACTCTTGTCCTTACTAACAGCAGGTGTCGTCGGAACAATCAAAACTAGACTATTTTTGACAACGTTTTTACGGCTACCTGCAACCAATTTACTTGGGGTTGCGTTTTGCAAAACATCTATTTGGTCGGTGGCAGCAGAAATGAAAATATCTGCTGAAGCTCCTGCTTGTATTTGGCTCAGTAAGGTACCAGAAGCACCAAACGTATAAACAACGTTGACACCTGGGTTAGCATTTTGGTACTGAGTCTTAATGCTATTCAGCGCGTTTGTTAAGCTGACAGCCGCATATACGTTAAGTGTGGTTACGGAGCTTGCTGGCGAGAAATTGGTAAAAAATGCTGTGTTGATACTAGTGAATAGGCGATCGCCGCTACCATTGTGTACAAAAAGGAGCGATGCCTGCGGCGGTAAACTACGCATCTATAGAGTGCTTGTAACTCATCCGCCCAGACAATGCACAGATTATTATTTATTTGTATAAAAATATATATAAACTTTTATGTTATCAATAAAAAAATTGATTTAACATACGCCTAACGATAGATAGATATTATCGAATAAATAGTTTAAATTTGTAACAGGTTACACAGAACTAGGTAAAACACATGGCCAACATAATTGATACTGCCACTAATAATGGTTCTTTCACGACACTAGTTGCAGCAATCAAAGCAGCTGGTCTGGTAGATACACTCAAAGGGCCTGGGCCATTCACCGTCTTCGCACCCACTGACGAAGCGTTTAAGAAGCTTCCAGCAGGTACAGTAGACGCATTACTGAAAGATCCTGAAAAGCTCAAGAAAATCTTGACCTATCATGTTGTTTCAGGCAAGGTACTGGCTGCTGATGTAGCTAAACTGAAGACAGCTAAAACAGTTGAAGGTTCAGATGTGAAAATTGACGCTTCTAATGGTGTCAAGATAAATGATGCAAAAGTTGCAACAGCAGATGTTGCTGCTGATAACGGTGTCATCCACGTGATTGATACAGTTTTGATTCCTGCATAAGCAAACCTCAGAATAGCGAATGCTATTTGTGGGGCGGCGACTACCTATAGTCGTTTCTCGATTACAGCCTGGTTGAATGTTTTTTAGTAAACACCAACTACCAATAAATCCATCTAGCTACTGTCTAGATGGATTTATTGTTTTATACGTTTAGAGACGTTGCAATTGCTAGTCTCTGTTAATTAGATGTAATCAAATTTTTAGTTTTGCCAAACCCAAATAACGGATACCTTCGGGGGAAATATCAAAACGGCAAGGTAAGACTTCTAAACCAAGAGCGATCGCATCCCGTAATAATTTACCATATACAGGATCTGTGCGATCGCCAGGAGAGAACTCAGTACAATCATTGCGATTGATAAAGTAAAGCATCACCGCACGAGTTAGAGGTAGTAGCGCCATTAGTTCTCGCAAGTGCTTTTGTCCTCTTGTAGTCTCCGTGTCAGGAAATAAGGCTAATCTCCCCTCAGATAAAGTTGTATTTTTCACTTCTAAATAAATCGGGCGTTCCTCATCACTCCCCGTCAAGAAAAAATCCACTCGACTTTTTTTATCTAGCCCATAAACCACCTCGCCCTTGATTTGGCTATAGTCGCCCAATTCAGGGAAAAGGTGTTTCGCCAAAGCTAGCTTTACCACCCGATTGGGCAAAAAAGTATTTATGCCTACCCAAGTCGGCTCGTTGTCATCTACCTGAATTAGTTCTAGAGTGTAAGCCAATTTGCGGTTAAGATTATCGCTTTTGGAAAGCTGTACCGCACTTTGGGGAGTCGATACTCCAGTCATTGGGCCTGTATTGGGACAGTGTGCTGTCACTATTTCGCCAGAAGTAAGTTGAACGTCAGCAAAAAACCGCTTGTAGCGTTTTAGCAGAATACCTGGATATAAAGGCGGGTACCGGTAAAGCCAATCAATCATTATGGAACCTTGTTGCTGCTAGTAAATATACGTCGATTTCTTCCCCACCGAACCTCCATCAGCAAATCTTTTCAGCAGCTACTCATATACCTATAAGCATTACTCCGCCCTGTGATCGAATTTAAGTAACTTTACATATCATAAAGTGTCAAATTTTGTAGTTTAGTTGACAACATATTAATAAAAAGTAGCATAGACTAAGTGTTATAAGCCTCCCATAAAAAAATCTGGGAGAATTTCAACGTGCAAGGAGGTAAATCCTATGCAAAAAGTGTGGACAGCAACGGAATTAGAATATGCTTTTCTGTTTACTCTAAGAAAGGTAAATTCGATCAATCCAGAAGGTTTTAAGCCATTTTTTAGTAATATGCCTATTGACCCTTATATCAAAGGCAATTATCGTTCAAGAAGATTATCTCGGTTCACAGTGTCTGGAAATCAGTTAATCAAATTAACTCATGGCTACCTCTTTCAAAGTAAAGAGTATAATCCATTAGTGGGTGACATAAAAAGAGAGTTTGCAGAATTAGATGATGCACTCATAGAACTTGATATTTTTAGAAATCTTGTCTTAGCATTTAGTGATTCTTGTAAACTTCATCCTGAAGCGGAAATCGGAGTTCATCAAATTAGAACTATTTGTTCGTCAGATAATTTGGGTAATCCAGCGCCTGAAGGTATCCATCAAGATGGTACTGATTTTATTGCTATATTCTCAGTAGATAGAGATAATATTCAAGGTGGAGAAACGCATTTGTATACTGCCAAAAAAGAAAAGCCTGTGTTTAGCAAAGTTCTAAATCCGGGAGAACTCTTATTGGTTAATGACCATGATTTTTTCCACTTCACCACTCCCATCAAACCACAGATTGACGCTCAAGGAAGTAGGGATGTTTTTGTATTGACTTCTCCTAGCTTGCTTTCAGAATAATTCTAGTTAACTGTAAATATTTTACAATCTACGAGATATGGGGAATTGAATGTAGTCATTTCCCCAGCTTTTTTATTTGGAATCGGAAATAATCGGGCTGATAGTGGTTTATCTAGCTTAATGGCTAAAGTTGCCATAGCCATTTTGACTTTCTTGAGAAATACGTTTAATAGCTTTGGCAGATTCCTTGGCATTCTCAAAGTTTATGCCAGTTTCCCTGTCGCCAATTTTGCTTGAGCAATAAATAATCGATGTATTTTTGTTGATATCTGGAATTATATCTATGGTTTCGGCTTTGCTAGCATAACCAATATTGAAAAAGCTGATATTCAGACTTTGGCAAACTTCTTCTAGAGTTTGAATATAATTGATAATTTCGATTTTCTATTGTTCCCTCGTTCCCATGCTCTGCGTGGGAATGGCTGATTAGGGGCTGCTGCCTCTAGTTAAATATTGAGTCAGAGACTCAATGAATGCATTCCCATACGGAGTATGGGAACGAGGAAAACCTCATCAAGCTAGATTTTTAGGACTTGTGTGTACACCGTAGCTTAAAAAGGGGGGAACCGGAATCAAAGTCCCCCAATTTATCGGGGTATTTAGGAGAATATAGAACGTTTTGATACCTACAATAGGACTTTTAAAATATCCTCTTAGGTAAATTCCATTTGTAACAACTTAGGATGATGTGTTTGTTTTAATTCACTGAAAATAGGAAATGAAGCAAAGCCACGCTGAATACTTAGAATATTAAGGGTGAGTGGATAGGTTAGGCTACGAAGCAAGACTGCTGGAATTCAACTAACTGAATCAACCAAATAAATGCCATGAATGACGAATTCTACAATAGAGGATTGGAAAAGGCTAGGTTAAAAGACTACGCTGGAGCAATTGAGGAATTTAACCATGCTTTAGAACTGACACCTTACTTTCCTGAAGCTTACTTGCAACGGGGTTTGGCATATTATGACTCAGGTGCAATCCTGAAGGCTGTTTCAGATTATACCGAAGCCTTGAAGCTTAATCCTGAGAGTGTAGAGGGATATTATTGTCGTGGATTAGCAAGGGTGGCGCTGAAAAATCTGCCGGGGGCGCTGGAGGATGTTGAACGCGCTATTCGTCTCAATCTGAATTATGCTGCTGCTTATAATCTGCGGGGGATGGTGCGGCGCAAACAGGGTTCTATTCAAGATGCGATCGCTAATTTTAAAAAGGCTGCACAATTATATCTAGAGCAACAGGATAAAGAGAATTGTCGCCTTTGTCTGGAACTAATTAAACAGCTACAATCCCCAAAAAAACCTGTTGTACAGCAATCACATTCTACCAATGCGCCAATTTTATCCACAAATGAATATTTCACGCAATTATTAGAAAAGGCTGAAAAGGGAGATACGCAAGAGGCACTCGCTGATTTAAACTGGGTATTGAAAGCCGATCCGCAAGATGCCCAAGCTTACTGCTGTCGTGGGGTTGTGCGTTGTAAAATGGGGAATTATCGAGAAGCGATCGCAGATTTTAATCAAGCATTGCGATTAAATTTTCAAGATGCGATTGTCTATCGCAACCGAGGCAAAGCCCGTTCTGTATTGGGAGATCATCAAGGTGCGATCGCGGATCTTAACCAAGCACTTCAGATGCAACCCGAAGATGCCTTAGTCTATATTGCCAGAGGTAATGCCTATCGGACAACTGGCAATTATCTCGGTGCAATTCAAGATTACACCCAAGCGCTGCAAATCAATCCCGATGATCCTCAAGCTTACTACAATCGCGGCATTGCCTATACTTGTTTAGAAGAAATGCAAAACGCTGTGGAAGATTATCAACGGGCGGCGAGTATTTTTTGTGAACAAGAAGACTGGGGAAATTATCAACAAGTCTTAAGTAGCCTAGAAAAAATCCAGAAATTTAGTCCAGAGTCAAAAAAGCAAAAATATAACCTGCTACGTCAGCGGCTTTTGCGAATGGTTGGGGGATACTGGGAAATTGCCGAGCGATTAATTCAGCAGAAGCAGAATTACTATCCTGGGATGGCAGACGAGTGGTATTTGCAAAAAGTTATTGATGATTTAGAACGCGATCGCGGTAGATAGAATATAAATGCCCATTTTTAAATATCCTCTGGGTTAATTCCCAAATCCCGTAACCTTTGCGCTAGTCGTTGGGCACGTTGTTGTTCCTGTTGAGCGCGTTGTCGTTCCTGTTGTACTAATTCTTCTGGTGTAGGTAATTTCCGCCCTTGTTGATCATACCAGTACAACCATTCTCGCGTCCGCCCAAGGTAAGTACCGCGTTCTCGCCCAATTGCTAAACCAATCTCTGGTATCCATACCTGCGAGTTTGGTTGCAAAATATAGTCTCCCTCAACCAAACGATAAACTTCTAGGGGATCTCGCTTGCGCCGATACCTACGACTGGGTACATAAATTGCATAATATAAAATTCCCAATTGGGCATAGTCGATTTTTTTGCGTTCGTATTCACCACCGTAGGTTTTAGAAACAACTTCTAGGGCGAAAATAGGAACAGTACCATCTTCTTCCCATAAGACATAGCTTAAACGTCCCTCTTCACCAATAAAGCGTTCTACGCCTAAGCTGAGAAATCCATCTGGTACTAACGGTGGTTTACTAGGAGCGTAATAAATGCCCATATCCACACCAAAAAACCAATCAGTGCGATCGCTCCATGCTAAAGCTAAAATTGCTTCTAACAAATTGGGAATGAGATTTTGCAGTTCGTTATCCACTGGGGTATCGTCAGAATCTGGAAGTTCTGCCGAGGATGGCAGACAATCTAGGGGGTTGTACTTTAGCATGAGAGTCCTCGTTTGGACTTGATGAATATATTTTAAAAAAGTTAGGGGTACTAAGCTGTTCCACGTTTAACTTGCATATCTTCGGCGGGCGAGACGCCCACCCCACAAGAAATGTACAATTTCAGATTATGCGAACTAGATGTGGTTTAGCTTATGAGTACCCCTAATTTTGTAGCACTACTGCTTCCGTAACTCTCAAATCATGGGTCGCAATTATACCAATTCTTCAAAAAAGAGTTACAGAAGAGAGAAAATTGAGTCTTCCTATTACCTATTATCCTTTACCACCCTTAACTGACTACCGCTTCAGCTTTTTCTTCTACTTTTTTCTTCACTAGCACATATGGCTTTTCTGCACCTTGTGCTAGATATTCAGCTAGCTGACTTTCAATTTGATCGCGCACAATTTGGCGATACTCTAGAAAATGCTCGTTGTGGGCGCAAGCGGCGAGGTAATGCTCAACAACTCCAGGGTTACGCTTGATAATGCTGAACAAATGATGCCAGAATTTCCAACGGGTTTCCCGTTTGATGCCTTGTCGCCAAATTACAGTTAGCAGCGCTTTCACAACTACCCACTCTGGCATTTTTGCTGGCGCTTTCCAACTCGGCAAACCCATCATTAAGAAGCAGCGGTAGGTACGATCCAAATATTGCACTGGGTCGTATAAAGTACAAAATGCTTCAATATATTCTCTGGCAAGTTCTTCCAGGGGACGGGTGGGGAGGAAATTCATCAATGTTGTCTGGTTGATGTTGCCATCTTGATTTTCCCGTAGTCGTCCTTCTTTTTTCAGGCGATGCCAAAGCGCGGTATTTGGTAACGCTTGTAACATGGCAAAGGTTGTAGAGGGAATTGCTGCTTGTTCTGCAAAGCGGACAATGCGATCGCCTGCGCCTGCTTTTTCGCCATCAAAGCCGATAATAAACCCAGCCATTGGGCGTAATCCCGCTTTGGTGATGGTTTGCACTGACTCAGTTAGGGAACTGCGAGTATTTTGAAACTTTTTGGTCATTTGCAAACTATCCTCATCCGGCGTTTCGATTCCCAAAAACACCGCCGCGAAACCACACTCAACCATCAACTCCAACATTTCTGAGTCTTCTGCTAAGTCAATTGAAGCTTCAGTGTCAAACCGGAAGGGATACTTGTGTTCTGCCATCCAGACTTTTAACTCTTTCAGCAACAATTTCACATTTCGCTTGTTGCCAATAAAGTTGTCATCCACCATGAACACACCCCGCCGCCAACCCAATTCATAGAGGTAATCTAACTCTGCTAACAGTTGTGCTGGGGCTTTGGTGCGCGGTTTGCGCCCGTAGAGAACAATAATGTCGCAAAATTCGCACTGGAAGGGACACCCGCGCGAAAACTGTACCGACATCATATCATAGGCATTCAATTCTAATAAATCAAAGCGGGGTATTGGTGTGCTTGTGACATCAGGTTTTTCTGTGGCGCGGAAAGTGCCAGATGTGTCTCCCCTTTTGATTGCCTCAATAAACATGGGCAGCGTGATTTCCCCTTCATCCAGAATCAGAAAATCTGCGCCAACATTTTCAACTTCGTGAGGTACAGAGGTGGGGTAAGGGCCGCCAACTGCAACTAGCTTGCCACGTTTTTTTGCTTCCTGGATTTGGTCAAGTAAATCTTGTTTCTGGACAATCATCGCGGAGAGGATTACTACATCTGCCCATGCCCATTCTGCTTCTGTTGCTGGGCGGATGTTGCGATCTACTAGCTTGAATTCCCATTCTTGGGGCAGAATTGCGGCTACTGTTACTAAACCTAGAGGTGGTAATAAAACTTTGCGATCGACTAACTCCAAGATTTTTTCATATGACCAAAAGGTTTTGGGAAATATCGGATACACTAACAAGATTCGCATGTAGTATCAATCCTCACACTTTGATTGTTATCCTACTCTAACGAAAATTAAGAGTTATTGACTTTTTATTAAATTTGCTTTATTTTAACATTGATATTTTTACCTCAAGTGACAACTCTCACTGCTAACTGCAAGCAGTGTAGCGGGAGCATCTCAAACTTACGAATGAGACTTGCTGCTTCACTGGCGACTATTGCCTAAGCCTCCACAGCCATAAATCGGTAGTCCAACCGACCCACGCTTTAAAAGATTCAACAATAATTACTAATTCATAATTTGTAAAATTCTCAAGCCGCTTTTGGGTAAGAATTTCTAAATCTTTTTTCAAGTCTCTAATTACTTAAACCCACACTCAAGGGTAAGAACTTTTTAAATCCTCGTGGGGCAAACACGGGGATTTTTAATTATGGTAAGGGGTGAATTTAAACCCTTCCCCTTTAACCTTTAACCGAGAAGTATTGAATAAAGGGCTTGGAGAGATTTCAGCACCCACTGAACAGTTACCTGTAAAAAATATTTTTGAAATTTGCATAAGTTCCTGTTCAAACTCAGATATGTATTCACAGCATAAGCTTCAACAAACTAAACATGTGTTGGGCGCGACATCTCTTCTTTAATACATTGTAGTAGTGTAACGAGAAAGTTGAACCTAATTTTTCCACTTGCAGAGGCAATTTTAGTCTGTATATCTGCGCTTTGGCATCTTAGTTTTCCCAAAACCACTCAATATCATCACGAAAACTATCTTGTAGGAGAAATAATGTTATGAGTAACGAGAAAAAAGTCACGTATAACATCCCCACAAGCGGGGGAAAACCTGGGTATCGCCCTCATGGCACTGGGGTACGAGGTGGGGAATTTCCACCCCAATCTTCCCTGTTTGAGGGACGCTTTGGACGGATCTTTCGCACACTTCCTGCTGCTAATTTTTCTGTACAAGCACTCCATGCTCTTGCTCAAAAAATTACTGCGCCCCATGAAGATCAGCAAACCCCAGAAGACCAGCAGGATGATGAGGAGAACGTCGGAACTGCTGATCGCCCCGGTATTCCTGCTGGATATACCTACCTTGGTCAATTTATCGACCACGATCTAACTTTTGATCCGGCAAGTAGCCTCCAGGTAAAAAATGATCCACAGGCTTTGATTGATTTTCGGACACCGCGCTTCGACCTCGATAGCGTCTATGGACGTGGCCCAGATGATCAACCCTATTTATACGCGGATGATGGTCTGCACCTGCTTTTAGGGAAAAAACTTTCTGGGAGCGATTTTGATCCAAACACTAGAGATTTACCACGCAATACCCCCAACTCCGGCGAACCTGCCCGTGCTTTGATTGGCGACCCTCGGAATGACGAAAACACTATTGTTTCACAGCTCCATTCCACCGTACTACGCTTTCATAACCGAATCGTCGATTTCCTGACTCAGCGCGATGGTCATCCACCCTCTTTTGAGACCGCTCAACAGGAGGTGCGCTGGCATTATCAGTGGGTGATTCTGCACGATTTCCTCCCCAGAATTATCGGTTGGGACATCCTGTTTGAGATCCTGCCTCAGCTAAAGCAAGAGAAGGAAAATAAGGAATTCACTGAGTTTCAGCCAAACCTTAAGGTTTTTAAGTGGAAGAAAGAGCCTTTCATTCCTGTCGAGTTTTCGGCAGCAGCCTATCGCTTTGGACACTCGATTATTCGTCCGATTTATCGATTGAATACCAACGACCCAGGCACTAAGGAAAACTCAGGACGACGGATCATCTTCCCTAGTCCTGATGGTGACGTGAGCGAAACACTTACTGGTTTTCGCACCGTTGAGGAGGGCAGGGCAGTAGACTGGACGCTATTTTTCGATATTGCCCTAGATCAAAAAGAAAAACCACCTAAAAATCGCGTTCAGCCTAGTTACAAACTCGATACTTCACTGGTGAATCCCCTTGGTACACTTCCAGATAGTGTTGCGACAGTTGAGCATTCGCTGGCAGCACGCAACTTGCTACGCGGGCTACGTTTGGGTCTGCCCTCTGGACAGGCTGTGGCAAAACATTTGGGTCTGCCTGTTATCCCCGATGACCAACTACGGGTCGGTAAGGCGACGGCTGCGGATGCTGCCAATAATCCTCTACTCACCAGCATCTCTCCAGAGTTTCGCAACCAAGCGCCGCTCTGGTACTACATTTTGGCAGAGGCACAGCTAGAGATACAGAAGGCAGCGCAGCAGGGCGGACTGAGTGAGAAGGAAATCAACGACATTCCCACCCGACTCGGCCCAGTAGGGGCGCGTATCGTCGGTGAGGTATTCGTGGGGCTACTTTTCGGAGACAGTCACTCTTATCTGCGTCAGTACCCAGGTTGGAAACCAATCCCTGAATTTCGCCGCACTAAGGACGGTACTTTTAACCCCGATGGTGATTTTGGCGTGCCAGAATTGATCTTGCAAGCAAAGGAATCTGTCTGAAGATGTTATATCATGTCCGGGTAATTAGTTGTGATTCCCATAGTCATTGCACCCCACCCCCAGCCCCTCCCCGCCGGCGGGGAGGGGAGATAAAGCGTAGCTTTGGCGGGGTGGGGTTCTTGGGGTTTAGTAAGTAATCAAGCGGACATGATATTAGGGGTTGTTTGAAAAGTATTATTGCTAACATCTAAGCCTCAGAAACCTAACCTCCCTAGCCCCCTTCCCTACAAGGGAATGGGGGTTTCAAAGCCTCTTGACCTTTCGGGGAGAGGAATGGAAGCGGGGTTTTTAGTATACTTTGCGACTTTTCAAGCAATCTCTTACGGGGTCTGCCCCCTGACTGTTTTATTGTTATATTGTTTATTCCAAAGAAGCTGTTCTTATATTAGGTTTTTTAGCATTAGTTTGTTACATTCTTACCTTGCTTCCGACAATTCTCTGAGGATACAGCAAACCAGTTTGGTCTGTTGCGTATAGCCCCGATGGACAAACTTTAGCTAGTGGTAGTGGCGACCAAACTATCAAAATCCCTTACTGGCTAATGTTCAACGCCACTAATTTTTAAAACATCACTCATGGTTGCACAATAATTTGGTAAGCCGAAACTATCGGGATTGATGAAATTCTCATAGGTGAAATGCCGATAGTTCATGCAAAACCGATCCCAAGCAGCCATCTGAATGCGGAACAGAACAATAATCAAATTAGCCAATGCTAAAGATATGGGAATGCGAAAGTAAATCTTTTTGCCCAGATAAGCACAAACTTCTTCCACTGCTTGATTAGCTGTTAACTCCGCCTGACCTAAAACAAACCGACGTGGTTGATCATTTTTGGGAGGATGATCAATTAAATATCGCACGACAGTGGCAATGTCTCGTCCGTGGATAAAGTGAAAACTGCCATCTGCTTCCAAAAAGCGAATCAAATTAATATATTTCGTAACTTCTGGAATCCCAGATGTGAGATGAGAATAGGGTTTATTGGCATCACCGCCCACTACTAAAGTCGGAAATAGTGTGGTAATTTTGGGTGCGATCGCTAATTTTTCTTTTTTCTGTAAGCACTCATATTTAGAACGGATGTAATCTGTCCCAATTTCTCCGGCTTCTTTTAATGGTTGATTGTAGCGATCCAAAACGCTAGCTGTCGAAAAATAAATCACCTGCTGGCAACGTTCTGGATCTAGCAGTTCCAGCAACTCTATAGTTTTTACGACATTAATATCAAATGTCTCATCACCACCCCAAGCTGTGGCTGTGAGTACCGCCGTATCAATTGTGGATAGCAAATCGGCAAATTGGCGAATATTTTGCATATCACCTTGTAAAACGTTGATGCCTGAACGCGCCTTGGTATCAACTTGCAGTTTACTTGGGTTCCGAACTAGCAGATAAAGTTCGTGATCTGTTTCTTTAATTAAGGCTTCTGTTAAATAATGACCTATACAACCACTTGCACCAGTCACTAAAATCCGTTTCTGGCTCATACTAAGATTTTAATAAGTTAGGAGTTAGGAGTTAGGAGTTAAGAATTAAGTTAAAAGTTCCCAATCAGGAGTTATTAATAAAGTTAGGAGTTAGAAGTGAGGAGTTAAGAATAAAAGATAACTTTGCACCTCGCAACTGATCACTTTATATTTTATATAGCGGTTCTCGGTTGAGTCAGGTACAAGAACCCCACCCCCAACCC
>NZ_JABXKM010000292.1 GCF_017115025.1 Nostoc sp. NOS(2021)
GGCATGGGGCATGGGGCATTGGGCATTGGGTATGGGGCATTGGGCAATAATCAATAGTTTTTCTTCCCTTGTTCCCCATCTCCCTCATCTCGCCAATCCCTTAGCACACTCAATAGTTAATTTAACTGATTTGGGGGTGCATTATAGTATGTATACGCGCTATAAAGACTATCTAGCACACTCAATAGCTAATTTAACTGATTTGGGGGTGCATTCTTCTCACTAAGGGGTATGATGCATTGCGGACTATTATGGCGAGAGTTGTTCACGAAGGTGCTAACTGGATAGGCAGTCATTGCTGGCGCTGGATAGGGACGTAATAGCTGCTGTAGGGTTTGGGGCGTTTGCACTTGGGAATCTAGCCATAAATCGTAATCTTGTGGCTCTAAAATCACTGGCATCCGCTCGTGGATAGGTTGGAGTAATTCGTTAGCTGCCGTTGTCAAAATTGTACAAGAGATTATTTCTTCGTTAGCAGGCGAACGCCATTTCTCCCACAAACCTGCAAAGCCGAAGGGTTGGCCATCTTGAAGGCGAAAATAAAACGGCTGCTTTTTGCCTTGTTGGCGTTGCCACTCATAAAAGCCATCAGCTAGCACTAAACAGCGTCTGTGTTTAAAAGCCGAACGAAAAGCGGGTTTTTCGGCAACAGTTTCTGCCCTAGCGTTAATCAGCTTTGCCCCCATTCCTGTATCTTTTGCCCATGACGGAATTAATCCCCAATGCAACTGCTTAAATTCACGCTTTTCGCTTTCGGGATTTTGTAACACTGTTGCCACCATTTGCGTAGGCGCGATGTTATATTCTGCTGCTAAATCCGCAACTGGCTCAACTTGGAAAACTTGAGCTAAACTTGCTCCCGACTGGTTTAGAGTAAATCTTCCACACATACTTTTATTCTCGACCACTGACTAAATTAAACGTCTCAATCTAGAAATAAATAATACTTTTTTTATTTTATCGAATGATTTTATCTAGTACTCAGAAGCTAAATATAAAAACAATTATCCGGTTTTGGGAAAATATTTTGGTAAAATGTTGTATTTTGAACCTTCACTTATCAACATATTCCTAACTCAATTCTAGCATGGAACTACTGCGTTTGTACGATTTTTTACCTTCTGGCAATGGTTATAAGATACGTCTTTTATTGACACAACTAGGTATACCTTTTGAGAGGGTAGAGCTTAACATCTTGAAAGGCGAGACTCGAACACCAGAATTTTTAAGTAAAAATCCTAACGGTAAGATACCCGTTCTGGAAATTAAGCCAGGGAAATACTTGGCAGAATCAAATGCCATATTGGTGTATCTGAGTGAATGCACAGAATTTTTACCCTATGATCGATTTTTACGAGCGCAGGTGCTGCAATGGTTATGTTTTGAACAGTATAGCCATGAACCTTTTATTGCTGCATCAAGATTTTTGATTTCTATTTTAGGTAAAACTGAAGAATATAGTGAAGCTATCAAGCAAAAATGTGAACCAGGTTATGCAGCACTTAACTTGATGGAAAAACACTTAACTTCTCACACTTTTTTTGTGGGAGGGCGTTACACGATCGCTGATATCGCCTTGTTCGCTTATACTCATGTAGCTGATGAAGGTGGATTTGATTTAACACAATTTGCTGCTATCCAAGCTTGGATAGAAAAAGTCAAAGCTCAACCCAGATATATCAGTATTACACAAGCTTAAACAATTCATAATTAAAAATGAATACAGCGTAAGCGTTTCATGGTTACTCAGCAGTTCGGCAAAGCTCACTGTAAGACTTGCCGTTGGCGCAGCCTCTCCAAGAGTTGTATTGATTTGAAATCGGTGGTCTATTTACGCCGTGTTGTACTAAATATCTGTATCAATTTCTATCAGCTTTTGCCGAGAGGACAAACCTAACTTAATTCTGATATGAGATTTGCTTAGATCAAATTTCTCTGCTAGTAGTTTAATTAACTCTTCATTCGCCTTACCATCAACTGGGGGCGATTTTAAATACACAATCAGACTGCCATCAGGTTGTTCTTCAATCTTTTGCTGTTTTGAATTAGGTTTAACCTTGACTTTTTTTTGCATAACCTATTCCGTATAATTGTCGCAGCCACAACCAACCTAAAACAGAACCCAATACATAATGAGGAAAATCCCACCAAACAAAGGTAAGTACCAAGTAACAATTTACCTATCAAGGTGGCGCGAATCTCCTCTAATAGTGGCGGATGCCAAAGTTGCAAGAATTCTAGTATACAAGTGATGACAAAAACCCATATCGGAATTTGGATTACCGCCGCCTGACTTCTGAAAAACCAAAATGCGAATAGACACTAAAATATTTCATAAAATATAGCGGCTCCGTAGTCATTAAACCACTCATGGGCAGCCCCAGTGTAATACTTAAACAAAAAGCCCATCGGTACAATGATGAGCACAGAAAGAATAATAAATATTGTTTGGTTACGGTTTTGGCGCATTTTCTCAGAGCTTAGAGACTAAGCAAAATTTTAGCCTCTGCACCGCTATTTGAAAATCTTGTTTTTAGGTTCTAGGGCCATATCGGCTGTGTTGCTTGTAGAGGAGGCGGAGCCTCTGAATGGGCATTCCCAGTCAGAGACTGGGAACGAGGTATTTTAAATTACGAATTACGAACTTGTACTGAGCGCAGCCGAAGTATTACGAGTTACGAATTATTTGGTTATGGATATCTTCTGCTACCAGCACCCACTACACCGATTTTGTGGCGATAAGAGAGTTCGGCACCGAACCAGCCGGAAATGCTAACCAGCGTACCGACAATCAGCGAGAGTAAGAGTCCCCAAGGTACTATTCGGGATTCAGCATCGCCCAAACGCAGGAGAAAGTTGACGAGTGATAAAACTAGTAGAGAAACGTTAAGTATCAAATGCGCCCAACCGGCGGTGCGCTTGCGAACTCGTTCAATTTTCAAAAAGTCGCTGAGGCCGATCGCTGCTGCCAGAATGCCCCCAGCTAATCCGAGTCCGATTAACCATAGCGAAGCCCTAGCCCAAAAGAAATCATGAGTTAACCAGTAGCCGATGTCACTTCCCAAAGCGGCGGCTAAGAAGGCTATGGGAAAGATCACACTCAGGGGGTGTAGGGGATGTCCTGCGATCGCAACTGTGCTAGGTACGCCGCTATCACGATACTCACTATCGTTACTTTCAATAACTGGTGGAATATTTGGGAAAGGTGTTGAACTTGTTGGCGTTGTTTCTGTAGTTTCCATTATTAGTATCCTGAATTTATTAGCGTCCTATTTTTAAGCTGTAAATAGCATATTTTGATTCACATTAATAAACTATTATCAAAATTTTATCTATCTGGCGATGGAATATAGATTTAAATTTTGTCTATCTAAAAGTAGAATTACATTATTTATAAATAATCAAAAATTTTGCTTTTCTATCCAGAGTTTTTAAGGCGTATATGCAGAACGTTGTCGTCAGATATCACTCAAAAGAAAGATTGAATATATAAAAGAATTTAGTAGTTATATTGTTTATTTATGAACTTTCGCTAAAATCTGTTTAATAAAAAAAGTTCGCAGCCTAATTTAGAATCGAATTTTGGTTTGGCGCATCGTCATATCAGGTTTGTTATAAAATTGACACAAACCCTTGATGAGGTAGAGTTCTCTTAACTCATTTTATACAATGCTCTCAGAACGTTTTACCGCAGCCCTCACCTACGCTACCCAACTGCACGCCAACCAAGTTCGTAAAGGTTCAGGTGTTCCTTACATTGCCCATTTATTAGGTGTCGCCAGTATTGCTTTAGAATACGGGGCAAATGAAGATGAAGCGATCGCCGCCCTCTTACACGATGCGATCGAAGACCAAGGTGGCGCTGCAACCCGGTCAGAAATTCGCCACCGCTTTGGTGATAATGTAACGGCAATTGTCGATGGTTGTACTGACACTGATACAACTCCAAAACCGCCTTGGCGACAGCGCAAGGAGGCATACATTGCTCATATTCCTACCGCTTCCCCATCAGTACTGCTCGTGTCATTAGCGGATAAACTTTACAACGCCCAGTCTATTCTCAAAGATTATCGTGTTTTGGGCGAATCAGTTTGGGAACGTTTTCAGGGGCGTAAAGAAGGAACTCTTTGGTATTATCGGGCGCTTGTGGATGCCTTCAAGAAGACTGGAACTACTGTAATTATTGAGGAATTAGAACGAGTAGTTGCACAAATTGAGGTATTAGCATCTCCAGAAAAAATTTTATTTCCCCAAAAGTAAATAAAAGATTCATGGGAACTAGACAAATAGCCTTTTTACAGACACGATATAGTCATGTGTCTCACAAACAAATTTTGGCTTTTAGATTCTCTCTCTAGATAAAAAATCTTTCTCTCGGTAGATAGGTGTACTTACATTATTATGGCTGCTATGTTACCAATATGACGATAGTAAGACAAAACACCCTAAATACAACCGTAAGTCCTTCAGCAAGTCCTCCAGAAAACTTGGCAGAAAAGTATAAGGAAGCAGAGCGGATGCATGATGTTCTGCTTTTACTGCAAAACTTGATTAACAGTGAAGAAGCCACTGTGAAACTAATTCTGGATTGTCTCTATGATGTTGGTTCAGTCAATCTGATCAATCAAAAGCTTCGCTTGAAGCCCCTAAATAGGTTGATGAAATTAATTGCTCGAATGTCAAAACCAGTTTTTAAAACCTTAGCTTTAAATTGGTTTAAAAAGAACTGTCCCCAACTGATTACTAATTGGCTACACACGCAGGTCTCTTTTGCAAAACCCCAAAATACACCCCAACAAGTAGCTATCGAAGTTGTACAACTGGAACCATATTCCATACCACAGAGAGAAAGTCTGAGCCAAGAGATTAAAAATCTGCGCTACCAGGTCAGATGGCTAGCTGGGATTTCAATAACAGCGATCGCTATTTTAGTAGTAACAGCGACTTGGTTAAATTGAAACCCATAAGTAGCAGCGCAATCAAATTTAATTGATTCAGCAAGCTATTTTAGGCGTAAAATTTACTTGGGTTTTAGAGCAAGATTAAATTGTTTGTGAACATCTTCTCTATTTCTATCTTCGGGTGCCTCTGCTGCACGTAGCTTACTTCTTTGCAGGAGTACCTCTTCTTTGTGTAGTTAAAGTGCCTTTGCTGTGCGTAGCTCACTTCACCGTAGGAGTACGCTTGTGGTGATCATTATTTTTGTTGATGACGTATCTAATAATTCTTCTATGAGTAAATAATTATTAATTTCTAATCCCTAAATGATGCTAAAGAGCAACTAAATTGATTTATGGAAATTACCCAAAGTCCAGCATCATTATTTCAAAAATCCCATTCATGCCTGGGGTAATAATTATGAATTATGAATTATTAATTATGAATTATAAATATTATGGCTTTGCCCAAACCGACCTTGGAGGACATCGAAATACATCTGCTTTTGGAAGGACTGTATCAGTACTACGGTTATGACTTTCGTGATTATGCTCTTTCCTCACTCAAGCGCCGCATTCAGAGCTTCATGAACTTAGAGGGGTTAGCAAATGTTTCGGCATTGCAAGAACGGTTACTCCATAACCGTGCCTATTTGGAACGATTTTTGCTTGCTCTGACGGTGAATGTAACATCCATGTTTCGTGATCCCAGCTTTTATAACACCTTCAGAAATCAAGTTATCCCCTTCTTGCAAACCTATCCGTTTATTCGCATCTGGCACGCTGGATGTTCAACTGGTGAAGAAGTTTACTCAATGGCAATTTTACTGCAAGAAGAAGGACTTTACCACCGTTGCCGCATATATGCCACTGATACGAACGAGAAGGTATTACAAAATGCCAAAAGTGGGATTTTCTCTCTGAAACTGATGCAGGAATATACTCACCTTTATCTAAAAGCAGGCGGCAAGAAGTCTTTCTCAGAATATTATACAGCAGCTTATGATAACGCGATTTTTCGAGCATCTCTAAGAGAAAACGTTGTTTTCGCGCAACATAATTTAGCAACTGACAGTTCTTTTAATGAGTTTAATGTTATCCTTTGTCGTAACGTCCTCATATATTTCAATCAGGTACTTCAAAAGCGGGTACACGAACTGTTTTATAATAGCCTCTGCACCTTTGGCATCTTGGGTTTAGGAAGACAAGAATCCATCAGGTTCACGCCTTATGAGCAATACTATGAGGAGATAATCAAAGGTGAGAAAATATATAAGAAAATTGGGGTGTAGTAGGACAGCTATATTTTAAACTGCTCTAGGCGATCGCTGATCGCCTTTTGCCAAATTTTGACCTACCCATTCCTTCGCCCTCTTGCGATCAGATTAAGCTACGATCCTTATAAAAGCATTGAGTGTAGAGGAAAACACTTTGGCTGTAGCAGTTAACATTGGTAGTTTGATTGACTCTCATCCTGGAATTCATGGGGGTACTCCTTTGATTGCAGGCACAGGAGTTACCGTTCGTCGAATTGCAATTTGGCATAACGGGGGTCATAGCATAGAAGAAATTGCCCATGAAATAGGGCATTTAAACTTGGCGCAGGTTTATGCGGCATTAACCCATTACTACGCCAACAAAAATGAAATCGATGTGGACATTGCAGCAGATGAAGCTGAATATGATCGCCTCCTAGCCTTGCACAGATATAGCAAACAATCGTGAGTCAAATTCGTCTGTATACCGACGAGGATTCTAACCGTCGGGCAATTGTGCAGGCTTTAAGAGAGAGGGGCATAAATGTAATGACGAGCTTGGAGGCAAATCGATTAAGATACCCCGATGACGAGCAGCTTATATGGGCGACAGAGCAAGGCAGGGTGATATACAGCGGCAATGTCCGAGACTTTTACCGTTTGCACACCGAGTTTGTTACACGCGGACAACCTCATGCAGGTATACTGCTGATGCAGCAACAGCGGTTTTCAGTGGGTGAGCAGATACGTGGAATCTTGGCGCTGTTGGCAACAAAATCAGCCGAGCAGATGCACAATCAAGTTGAATTTCTCAGTGATTGGCTTGATTGAAGTGCCAGAAACTTGCAGAATGTTGATTTGGATCTGTGCTTTTCTGTAAATGCTAGATTGACTTTTCGGCCTTGACAGTAGATATCGCTGTCAAAAGACAGTCTGTCATACATTTTTAATTGTGTTTAGAAGATATACTTGGCGATCGCTTACGGTAAATTACAGATTAAAGTCTTAAAGGAGATTGTCGATGCAACTTCTCGAATGTCCTCCTGTTGCAGTCATTGCTGGAGAAAATGCGGTTCACGTTTCTCAACTACCTTCTACATGGCAAGACATTGCTAGAGGAAGCGCGAGTGTTGGACTTGACCATCCCCAAAGCTATGTTGAGATGGCACAGTTGTTCTTATACAAATTAGAGCATGGTGATGTTGACTTGTTTAGCGATCGCCCCCAACTAGCTCACTTGATACCCTCATTTTCGCAGCTATTTACCCAACTGGCATGGGAAACTCTAGAGTTTTTTGGGCAGGACTTTCTCAAACACAGCTATCCGAACTTTGCAGAAATTCTCCGTGATGTGGAGTCAAAGGGTACAGAGTATGCTAATGAAGTAAAAGTGGCTCGCATTGGTATAGATTTGTTTAACGAGTTTGGTTATGAACTACCTGCCAGCTTCTATCATGTGCATCTAGCACCAATTTACCGCGATCATGTTTTTGAAGAACGTGCCTTACGATTTGATCAGCGCGATATCGAACACAAACGTGCTTGGGATGCCATACTCCATGCAGGTAAGGTGTTTGCTATTCAGATGAAGGTGCAAAGTATTGCTTCTAAATACGGTTTTACTTATCAACACGGCTGCGGTTGCAACTCTCATCTATCTTCCATTGATGTATCTCGTGGGGCCTTTGAATATGAATTGAGTCCCGAAAAGCGTCAGCGATGGATTCGCAGTTTTATTTGGACTGCTTGGTATGAGTATGCCTTCTTTGCGATCGTGCCGAACACAAGTTATTTAGTTTGACAAAGAAGTAGACGGGAGCATCTCAGTTTTGCAAATGTACCCTAAATCGACCCCCCTTAGTCCCTCTTTGCTAAGGGGTGAAACGAGATTTCTGCTCCCTCTCCTTACTAAGGAGAGGGTTGGGGTGAGGTTTAAAGAGCTTTCTAGGAAAGTGAGATGCTCCCAAGTAGACTGCATCGAGAAAATGGATCAAGCGAGTTCAAAATGATTACAACAGATGGAGTACCAAAAGAGTTTAGCAGGAACTCTTTCTCTGCCAGACGCTATGCGTAGCTTGCTTAAGAGCAGGGGTAGAGGTGAGGCTCCTTTGGAGTTATGATTCAACAGTTACTCCAGCTTCTAACTCCAAAGCTTTGATCAGAGCAGATGCATTTTCTTCCCCCCATCCTTGATTGACAGCCACCTTAAGTGTTTCTCGTACCATTGCGGCAGCAGGCGTTGGAGAATTCAAATCTTGGGCGAATCGAGCGATTAAATTGGCGTCTTTAAGCATATGTTTTAAGGCAAAACTCGGTGTAAAATCACGATTCACCAGCATCTTACCTATGCCATCAAAAAGCGGAGAGCGAAAATCCACCACATGCAATACATCAAGAACGTCTTTCGGATTTAGTCCGGCTTTAGTCGCCAGAATTATCGCTTCCCCTAACGCTTCGATTTGGGTTGCCACAAGTGAGTTACCGACGAGTTTCATCGCAGCTCCTTTGCCAGTGTCACCCAGGTAATGTATGGTTTCGCTTAACGGTGACAAAATCGGTTTGACTCGCTCAAATACGTCTCGTTTACCACCGACTACAAACCACAATCCTCCAGATGCAGATTCGTTTTTACTGCCGAAAACGGGAGCATCCAGAAATTCAACATCCTTTTCGGCATAAGCTGCGGCTTCTCTTCGGGATGTGTCGGGATGAACTGTACTCGTATCGATCGCAATTTGTCCCGAGCGCACTTTCGATAAAATGCCATCTTGTCCAAAGACAACATTTTCAACCGCCTGATCATCCGCCAACGAATACATGATCACTTCAGCATTTTCCACAGATTGTGCTGGTGTTTGTGCTTGTGTTGCACCTTGTTCAATCAGAGGTTTACAGGATTCTGGGTTACGGTTCCAAACTGTGACATCGTAGCCCGCTTTGAGCAAGTTGGTTGCCATGCCACTGCCCATAATACCTAGTCCTAAATACGCAATGCGTTCCATGATGTTGCCTTCAGAAGGAAGTTTGTAGCTATGTTTTTGGCGTACACAAAGCGTACTCGAAGTCAGCCTGTTTGTACCCTCCCCTTACATTACTGAAGCTTGGAGTATAAATTCATCTTCCAATCGAGAGACTCAGCAGCGATGCCTGCGGCTGGCTAAGCCTACGAAACAGGAATATCACAGGACTTACGCATTTCACAAAATCATTAAGCCGCCCTATCACCAGAGCGGACTAAATTAACTCAATACCAACAATACCTTTGCCAAAAACAGAGGTAGTCTAACTTTTGCCGAAACAGCCCAAGACAAGGGTGTGCTTAATTATTAGGCAAAACATATAACCCTCACCCAGACATACAGGACAGTCAAAATTACTTCCACAAAAACCATAAAGGATTTTATTGACTCAGTTTTTTGCCTGATGGCAAAAAGAGATTAATTATTTTTTGATCGTAAATAGACCATGCTGTAGGGGTTTAGCAATGCTAAACCCCTACGAAAGATGTGGTTATTCACGTTACACATATTTACTATTTATTGTCAATGCGTAAGTCCTGCAAAATATAAATAAAAGATAATTTATTTATGGAAGTACTTCACAAAAATGCACAAGTTATAGTACGAAGTACAGCTTTGCCTAAGTTCATAGCGAATAGACTCAAACAAACTTTGCGTTCCTCTGCGCTATATTTTGCGCCCCTGGAGCGTTTAAACTTAAACCCTCAATCGTCCACGAATTTATAATAATGAAACCACAGATAAACAAAGATGCACACCGATGAATAATCTGTGTGCATCTGTGATTCTAAATATCGTTAGACTGTATTCTCACAAAAAGTCTAATCTTTACTGCCAAACGTAGATCAGGATAAACAAAATAATCCAGATAACATCGACGAAATGCCAAAACAACGAGGTTGCATTGACGCCAAAGTGACCTGTATCATAATTGCCAGGTATGAAAGAACGTACCAAAATTATCAACTGCAACAGAATACCTGTGAAAACGTGCAAACCGTGGAAGCCTGTTAGTAGATAGAATGTACTACCAAATACCCCGGAGGTGAAACCAAAGGTGAGGCCGTTCCATTCAATCGCCTGTCCAACCAAAAAGTAAGTTCCCATCGCCATTGTTGCCAAGAGAAACAGGCGAAATTTCACTAAGTCATGGCGTTGAAGGGCGCGTTCTGCTAAGTAAATTACAAAGCTACTGGCGACGAGAATGACTGTGTTAATTGCCGGTTCTTTTACTTCTAGTCCAGAAACACCAGTTGGTAGCCAGTTAGGAGTTGTTGTTTTGTAGATTGCATATCCGGCGAAAAAACTTAAAAAGATAACGCTTTCGGACAGTAGGAAGACAATGAAGCCAAACATTTTGTTGCCTTCTTCGTCGTGGCTGTGTTCTGCGCTTGTCTGGTGCAAATCATTTGAATTGATATAACTGTCCATTAGTGGAATTCTCCTTTACCTTGCAGACTGCGATGTGTAATTGCCTCATTCCCTCGTTCCCAACCAGAGGCTGGGAATGCCCACAGGAGGGCTGCCGCCTTTCTTACTCGCGGCAGCAGCCCAATGAAGAGGATTGCCAGGTTCTACCTGGAAACGAGATTTTAAAAGGGTTTTGGTTCCCAAATAAAAGTCAGTCTGCGCTTGTCAATGTTGAGTGACTGTTTTCGCGTAGATTAGCTGTCAACGGTTCTGATTTGCCGTAGCCGTAGGGTTCAGAGATGATGATGGGAATTTCTTCAAAGTTTTCTACTGGAGGGGGTGAAGAAACTAACCACTCTAATCCAATTGCCCGCCAAGGATTATCAGGTGCTTTCTCGCCTTGCATCCAAGAAATCACCATGTTGAAAATGAAGGGCAAGGTGGACATTCCTAAGAGAAATCCACCGAGGCTAGCGATGACATTCCAGAATTGATACTCTGGGGCGTAGGAAGCAACTCGGCGTAACATCCCTTGCAATCCTAAGGGGTGCATGGGCAAAAAGTTGAGGTTGGTGCCGATGAAGGCTAACCAGAAGTGGATTTTACCCCAGCTTTCGGAGTACATCCGCCCGGTCATTTTGGGGAACCAGTGGTAGATGGCAGCAAATAAGCCCATCGTCACTGTGCCGTAGAGGACGTAGTGGAAGTGTCCTACTACAAAGTAGGTATTGTTAACGTGGACATCAACCGGCACGGAGGAAAGCATGATGCCTGTGATTCCTGCGAAGACAAACATGATTAATCCGCCCAAAGCAAATAGCATGGGGGTATTTAGCCGCAGTTTACCGCCCCAAATAGTTGCTACCCAAGCAAATACTTTAATTCCCGTGGGGACAGATACAAACATTGTCGTCAGCATGAAAATCAACCGCATCCAGCCTGATGTACCACTGACGTACATGTGGTGTACCCAAACAATGCCGCTCACTCCTGCAATCAAGATGGATGAAATAGCGACTACTTTGTAACCAAATAGAGGTTTACGTGAATAAACCGGGAAGATTTCCGAGAAAATCGCGAAAACGGGCAAAATAATCACGTAAACAGCGGGGTGGGAGTAGAACCAGAAGTAGTGCTGGAACATAACTGGATTCCCACCCTTGCTAGGGTCAAAAAAGGCGGTGCCAACTGTGAGGTCAAGTAGCAGCATCACCGCACCTGCTGTCAGTGCAGGTAGTCCGAATAGTTGGATAATCTGGGCGCTAAATACTCCCCAGACAAACAAGGGCATCCGAAAGAAGCCCATTCCTGGGGCCCGCATCTTCACGATTGTGGTGACAAAGTTCACTGCTCCCATAATTGAGGATACGCCGGATATTGCCACCGCTAAGAGCCAGAGAACTTGACCATTAATTAAGTTACCTGTGGGATTCTGGAGACTGACGGGCGGGTAAGACCACCAACCGGCTTGGGCTGGGCCACCAGGGACTAAGAAGCTAGCCATCAGCAGAATTCCGACTACTGGCACCATCCAAAAGGCAACGGCATTTAGGCGGGGAAATGCCATATCTCGCGCCCCAATCATTAGTGGCACTAAATAATTAGCAAAACCAACCAGTGAGGGAAATGTCCACAAAAACAGCATCACAGTGCCGTGCATGGTGAACATCCCGTTATAGACGGTGCGATCGACTAAATCTGATTCGGGTGTTAGCAGTTCTCCCCGCATCACCATCGCAAAGATTCCGCCGACGAGAAAGAAGAAGAAGGAGGTAACGAGATACTGGATACCAATAACTTTATGGTCAGTACTAAAGCTGAAGTATTCTTTCCAGTTACCCGAAGATTCGTGTTTGGGCTTCTCGTTAGGGAGAAGGATACCTTCAATCGGAACATTAGTCATCGGTTACTTTCCTTTCAACCAGGAGAATTGACTAGAGGAGGTGCAGCAGGTGGAACTGTTACCCAACCAGTTTTGACTGATTGATGGGATGTTTGAGCATACTCAGAAGCTGCTTGATTATTTGCTGGAGATGGCTTTTGGGTTGCAGCTTGTGCTAGCCACTGCTGATAATCTTCAGGAGATTCGACGACTACATTCGCTTGCATCGTCGCAAAATATGTGCCGCTATATTGGGAATCGGTCAATCGGTATTGTCCGGGGCGGATAGGAGTAAATTCAAAGTCGATCGCATGGTTGGGAATAATATCCTGCTTGAGGCGAAATGCAGGTATATAGAAGCCGTGGAGAACGTCTTGCGATCGCAGCGCTAAACGTACCCGGCGATCGCGAGGTAAATGCAATTCGGTACTGGTAACATCTGTCTCTGGGTAATGAAAAACCCACGCCCACTGTTTGGCCAGTACGTCGATTTTTTCAACGGGTTCTGCTAAGGCGTTAGCTGGTAAATCTTTTGGTTCTGCATGAGCCGATTCCATTCTCAGTGGATTATGCAGGTGAACTAATTCTGATGGGCCTTGAATCCCCATTTGTTCGTAAACTTGGTAGCTGTAGCCCGCAATCCAAAACACTAACAGAATTGGGATTGCTGTCCAGACAACTTCTAAGGTGATATTACCTTCAATTGGGGGGCCGTCGGTAAAGTCATCTTTGACTGCCCGATGGAAGATCACAGAATACATCAGAGTACTTGTTACTCCCAAGAAGATGAAGGCACCGAGGGTTACTAAGAAGCTAATCAAATCATCAATTAGTTGGGATTCGGCCGCTGCTTGGGGAGGAAGCCAGGAGTAAGCCTGCTTGCCGATCCAGAGACTCATAGCAGTCACTGCGATCGCGCCTGTAAGCAGCGTCAAAATATTTAAAATCTTCTGGATTTTCATGGTCATTGGGTATTGGGCATTGGTCATTAGTCATTGGTCATTGGTCATTAGTCATTGGTTAATAACTTTAAATAAATGACAAAGGACAAAGGACAATTGACTAATGACTCATTTGAGTGTTGTGTTGAGGTCTTGGTGCGATCGCAGCAAATTATCTGCTGTATTGTGTACGCCAAATTCGGTGGCTAGTTGCGCTCCTAGTGTGCCGTGGATGTACATAATGAACATGATTGCTATGCCTGCGAACAGATAGATCCATTGCACTTCTCTATCTGTCTGTTTATATGCTTGTTTGCCCCAAACGAAGCGTTGCCATCCTCTCCAGATGGTCATGCCAACAATCAGCGCTAATAAGAACACACCGGCCATACCATGCCAAAGCATAGTTTCCATTGCCTGCAATCCCCAGGCACTTTTCATATCAGCTGGTGGTGTTGCCAACAGCATTTCGTAAAAGCCTGCTGCCACCGTGAAAAATGTAATGATGCTGCAAGCTAGCATGTTGTACCAGCCAACATCAAATAAGTTGTCACGTTCCACAGTAATTGCCAAAAATTTGAAGACCCATTTTTCAAAGGGGAACAAAACACCAACGATATCAAAGGTCATCCCAATGATGAACAAACCTATTGTCAGATGGACTAAGTTGGGATGAATGGGAATTGTGTAAGGTAATCCGTTTGCGCCTAGAGAGCGGGTCAATTGGTCAATCAGTTCTGAGTTCATCGCAACAGACCATCCTTTACTGCTTCCACAACTGGCACTGTATGCAATCCATACACCCAAACAAGTTCATCTCCGAGATATACTTGCAAGCCAACTATCAAAGTTAAAACTAGTCCGGCTCCCAAATAATAAATTGGTACTTTTTGCGGGTTACGGGCACGAATTACATAGCGCCAAGCTGTAATCGCCGTGATGATTCCCGAAAGCGACCAACCAATCAGCGTATGCAAATTCAGCACCGATTTAGCTAGGCTGTAAGGTTGTGCTAAACCCGCTTCAAACTGACCAAAAATGATCGCGACGAAGATGGCGATCGTGGCAACTAACATATTCCACCAACTCACCTCAAAAAGACTGGCTTTACCAGTAAAATAGCCAACTACATCACAGAAAAAGGAAAACAATACCATCGCAATTACGAAGTGGACAACGATGGGATGAATCGTATCTGGATAGGGTAAATTATGGTCGTTCAAAGATGTAAAATACTCAAGCATTGTCTTCTCCTGGACATATTTACCGCACTTTGGTCAAACTTCAATGATTGATGGATACTCACTAATCTCACCACAAGTATCCATCCATAATTGACTAGAATCTGTTCAATATCTGCGCGGTGCAATACGCTTAATCATGTCTTAGCTTTTTGTAGCCAAATCTGGTAAACTTGCCTACAGTGAATAAATTTGGTTGCGATTAATTTCCTCATGTTCATAGTCTGCAACAGCAATTTTTGATGTAGCTAAACCAAATCGCTGTCGTTTGTTGATTTGCCTAATCTATCTTTTAGCTTAGGTAAATTTTTATGAATTGTCAAAACAATAATAATTAAAATTTTAAAAGTTAGTTATTTAGCAAAAAAATATTTCCATAATGTATCTATTCCTGCATTATATAAAATACAAAAAAACCTAAATATAATATTTGTCTGTCAAGAATTTCACAATGATAAAATATTTAATTGTAATGCAAATGACAAAAATATATAATCTTCAGTAGTTGGTACATAGGGTTTCCTAATAAGAATGAGGTACAGCTTAACCTCACCCCGATAAAGCTGTGCTTTATCT
>NZ_JABXKM010000282.1 GCF_017115025.1 Nostoc sp. NOS(2021)
CCCCGCAAGCGAGGAGGGGGCTAAGATATACCTCATGTGATTAGGAAACGCTATAGTATCTGAATATTTTGTAACTTTAACCAAGGAAACCTGCAAAAAAGTCCAGAGTTTCTTTCAGTGCTTTGATGAAAATATCAATTTCCTCGCGGGTGTTGTAGAAAGATAGACTTGCTCGTGCGGTTGCAGCAAGACCTAAGTAACGATGTAATGGTTGAGTGCAGTGGTGTCCAGAACGGATAGCAACGCCTTCTTGATCTAATAATGTAGATAAGTCGTTGGCGTGGACTTCTCCGGCGGTGAATGACGCAAGAGCGGCTCTACCTTCACCTTTAGCATTTGGTTTGGGGCCGTAAATTCTAATTTGGGGAATTTGCTCTAATTGTTGGAACAAATAAGCTGTTAATTCGGCTTCGTAGGCGTGAATTTTATCCATGCCGATACTACTAAGATAATCGATCGCAGCACCAAGTGCGATCGCTTCCCCAATTGCAGGTGTACCGGCTTCAAATTTATGCGGTAATTCTGCATAGGTGGAATGGTCTAAATACACCTCTGCAATCATCTCACCACCACCAAAAAATGGTGGCATTGATTCTAACAATTCCAACTTGCCATAAAGAAATCCTATCCCAGTTGGCGCACACATTTTATGACCGGAAGCTACCAACCAATCACAATCTATCTGCTGCACATCAATGGGCATATGAGGAACACTTTGGCAAGCATCAACTAAGAATTTAGCACCGTATTCGTGAGCGATCGCACCAATTTCTGCCACTGGATTAATACAACCCAAAGCATTAGAAATATGCACCACCGACACCAACTTTGTTTTGTTAGAAATCAGCTTTTTAAACTGTGACAAATCAAAAGTTTCTTCTGATGTCAGTTCCACAAATTTCAGTACTGCACCCGTTTTTTGGGCTACGAATTGCCAAGGTACAATATTACTGTGGTGTTCCATCACCGACAGAATAATCTCATCCCCAGGCTGTAAATTGTTCATTCCCCAACTGTAAGCTACTAGGTTAATCGCCTCAGTTGCGTTGCGGGTGTAGACGATTTCCTGACGCGATGTAGCATTGATGAATTTGGCAACTTTATCTCGCGCACCTTCATAAGCATCGGTAGCTTTAGCACTTAGGGTATGGGCACCGCGATGCACGTTAGCATTATATTGCTCGTAATAATCCCGTAGGGTATTTAATACGAATAAAGGCTTTTGCGATGTCGCAGCATTATCGAGATAAACCAGGGGTTTATCGTTGACTTTTTGATGCAATATCGGAAAGTCAGCGCGAACTTTATCAGCAAGGGTTTTGGTAGTTGTGAAAGTCATTGGTAGATTAGTTATTAGTCATTAGTCATTAGTCATTAGTCAGAGACTTAAGATTATTGACTGTGTTTAAAAGGATTTCTCGCAGAGAGGTAACAGGTATTTGGTTGATGATTTCGGTGGCGAAGGCGTTAATTAACAACTTCCGAGCATCGTTTTCATCAATTCCCCGACTTTGCAGATAGAATATTTCATCATCTTCCAATTGGCTAACGGTAGCACCGTGAGCGCATTTTACATTATCGGCAGTAATTTCCAATTGGGGTTTAGTATCAACCCTGGCTTTCGATGATAACAGCAAATTCCGATTCATCTGGACTGCATTTGTCAACTGTGCCAGCTTGGGAACCAAAACTTTACCATTGAACACTGCATGAGCGCGATCGCCTACAATACATTTATGCAATTGCTTACTCGTACTGTGAGGATGGTTGAGTGCGATCGCACTGTGAGTATCAGCCAACTGTTTACCAGAAATTATCGTCAAACCATTGAGATTAGTTTCCGTCTGCTCACCAGTTTGCAAAATCTCCAAATTGTGCCGCGACAACTTCGCACCTAAAGTTATGGCATGACAAGTATATCGACTATCACGAGCCTGTGCGATCGCAGTCTTCCCAATATGAAAAGCCTCTGCACCTTCCCGCTCAACCCTAGTGTGACTCACCTCGGCATTGTTACCAACCCAAACTTCCGTAACCGCATTGGTAAAATATACTCCCTCTTTCTCTGCGCTCTCTGCGTCTCTGCGGTTCGTATACTCCTCAACCAACGTCACCTGCGAACCACCCTCCGCCACCACCAAACAACGCGGCTGCGAAATCGTCGCCGTCTCACCCACAACCGAAATAAACACCAAATGAATTGGCGTTTCAACTACCACATTCTTCTTCACCCACACCACAGCTGCATCAGTTATTCCAGCCGTATTGAGAGCGGTAAAAACTTCCTGCGCTCCCTCAGCTTGAGCTAAATACTGCCGTACACCTTCCTGCTCAACCAGAGGTAAGCCAGCCAAATTACTCACCACAATACCAGATGGCAAATCTGAAACTGCGGATAACTCCGGTGCAAAGACACCATTAACAAATACCAAACGACTGTTAGCCGCTTCTGGCAAAATATCAAATTCTAAAGATGCGTAATTTCCCGTCCCTACATTAAATTGCACCTTTCGCAGAGACGACAAATCAGTAAATCGCCATTCTTCCTCGCGGGTAGTCGGGATAATGGAGTGACGTACCCAATTAGCAGCACCTTCACATAATTCCTGCAACCAACCTTCTGTTTTCGTTGCAGTTACTTGATTTAACAACCCACTTAGATAATCATCTCTATCTAAGAGAGTTGATGTCAAACTGACTAAATTCGAGTTTGGAATTGGACTAGGAGATACTTGAATACTCATTACACACCCACCTCAGCAGCTGCAAATTCTGCCAGCACCCAGTCATAACCGCGAGACTCTAATTCTAGTGCCAGTTCCTTACCACCACTCGTAATAATCTGCCCTTGTGCCATCACATGCACAAAATCAGGCACAATATAATCAAGTAACCGTTGGTAGTGGGTAATCAAAATTGTGGCATTTTCTGGACTTGCCAGTTGATTTACCCCATTGGCCACAATTCGGAGCGCGTCAATATCCAAACCTGAATCTGTCTCATCCAAAATTCCCAACTTTGGTTCCAGCAGCGCCATTTGCAGAATTTCATTCCGCTTTTTCTCACCACCAGAAAACCCTTCATTCAAACTTCGACTGAGAAAACTGGGATTCATCTTTACCACATCCAGCTTTTCCTCAATCAAATCGTCAAAATCAAAAGCGTCTATTTCCTCTAAACCTTGCGCCTTGCGACGAGAATTGTACGCCACCCGCAAGAAATCCAAATTGCTCACACCTGGAATTTCTAACGGATACTGAAACGCCAAAAATACACCACTTCTTGCTCGTTCCTCCGGTTCCAATTCCAGCAGATTTTGCCCCTGAAAAATCACCTCACCGCCAGTCACCTCATAAGCTGGATGCCCAGCCAACACCTTAGAAAAGGTGCTTTTACCAGAACCATTCGGCCCCATAATCGCATGAATTTCACCCGATCGCACCTCAAGATTTACACCCTTAAGAATCGGTGTCCCATCAACATTAGCCGTCAGATTCCTTACCGACAGCACAACTTCACTATTTGCAATAATCATCTTCTCTCTCTTCTTTCTTAGTTCGTAGTAAGTGCTTTAGCGCTTTCCTCCAGCGCTAAAGTGCTGACTACAAGCGTTAATTTTTTCGGTTCCTAGCGATTTCACAGCACTAAAGTGCTGACTACAAGCCCTATCCAACACTGCCTTCCAACTTCAAACTCAATAACTTATCAGCTTCCACAGCAAATTCCATCGGTAGCTGATTGAAAACATCCTTACAGAAGCCGCTAATCATCATCGAAATAGCATCTTCTGAAGAAATACCCCGTTGAGCAAAGTAAAATAACTGATCTTCCCCAATCTTGGAAGTAGAAGCTTCATGCTCCACCTTCGCAGCATTATTTTGCACCTGAATATAAGGGAAAGTGTTTGCATGGGCATTATCCCCAATCAGCATTGAGTCGCACTGAGAATAATTTCTCGCCCCTTTAGCCGTCGGGTTAACTTTCACCAAACCCCGGTAACTATTGCTGGATTTACCTGCGGAGATTCCTTTAGAAATAATTGTACTGCGGGTATTCTTACCTACGTGAATCATCTTACTACCCGTATCGGCTTGCTGCTGATGATTTGTCAGCGCCACCGAGTAGAACTCACCCACAGAGTTATCACCCACCAACACACAGCTAGGATATTTCCAAGTAATTGCCGAACCTGTTTCTACTTGAGTCCAGGAAATCTTGGAATTTACGCCCTGACACAAACCGCGCTTGGTGACAAAGTTGTAAATACCGCCTTTACCGTTGGCATCTCCAGCGTACCAGTTTTGGACGGTGGAGTATTTAATTTCGGCGTTGTCGAGGGCGACGAGTTCCACAACGGCGGCGTGCAGCTGGTTGCTGTCATACATCGGTGCGGTGCAACCTTCCAGGTAAGAAACATAACTACCTTCTTCGGCGACAATCAAAGTCCGCTCAAATTGTCCTGTGTCGCCAGAGTTGATGCGGAAGTAGGTAGATAGTTCCATTGGGCATTTCACGCCTTTAGGAATATAGACAAAGGAACCATCGCTAAATACGGCGGCGTTCAAAGCGGCAAAATAGTTGTCAGCTATGGGAACAACGCTACCCAGGTATTTTTTGATTAGTTCTGGGTGTTCTTGCAATGCTTCGGAAAACGAGCAGAAAATAACCCCATCTTCCGCTAGTTTTTCTTTAAATGTAGTGGCGACAGAGACGCTATCGAAAATCGCATCGACGGCGACATTTGCCAGTCGCTTCTGTTCAGATAGGGAAATGCCTAACTTCTCGAAGGTTTCTAAAAGGGTTGGATCAACTTCGTCCAAACTGTTTAGTTTTTCTTTCTTGCGTTTCGGCGCTGAGTAGTAAATGATATCCTGATAATTAATTGGCGGATACTTGACATTAGGCCAAGTTGGTTCCGTCATTTTTTGCCACTGGCGATAAGCTCTGAGGCGAAAGTCCAACATGAACTGCGGCTCGTTCTTCTTGGAAGAGATCAAGCGAACAACGTCCTCGTCTAGTCCACGCGGTATAGTGTCGGACTCAATATCGGTGATAAAGCCGTACTTGTAAGGTTGGTTGACTAAGGTTTTGACAGTGGCACTCATCAGTAATAATCTCTCGTGTTCAGAACTCTTTAAGGATGGGAGACGGACTTTTCTTTAGCCGATTTCCATATCACGTTACGGAATGGTTACACGGCTGCTAGAATAGTTGTGGAGAGTAAAACAACAGCTATGTTGTTTAAGGTATCTTCATTTTACGCTAAATTAACAACAACAATGTTGTCAAAGTCAAATTTTCAAAGAAATTTTTGGGACGTTCGCTGAACGTCTCGCACCAGAAGATGGCGACTACTCACCAGTCCTCAACCAAGCAAGATATCCTAGAGTATCTGCACAAACACCAAAAAGCAACGGCTTTGGAGCTAGCTGAAGTTTTAGACGTTACCCCCCAAGCGATTCGTCGCCATCTCAAGGATTTGGAGACGGAGGAGCTAGTTTTGTATTCGACATCAGTGCAGGCGGCGGGGATGGGGCGGCCGCAACACGTTTATCAACTGAGTCGTCAAGGACGCGATCGCTTGCATCGAACAATGAGCGATCGCTTTGGTGATGGCCACGGCAATTTTGCGGTTTCGCTGCTAGACACCTTAGCCGAAACGATGGGACATGACCAATTTAAATCGATTTTAGAGAAACAGTGGCAGCGCAAAGCACTAGAATACCGCGATCGCGTGGGTAGCGGTTCACTGCGGGAACGGGTAGCCAACTTAGTAGAGTTCAGAAAAGCGGAAGGCTTCATGGCGGAATATCACCCTGTTGATGTGAATGACTGCTTTGAGAGCGATCGCTTTATCTTAATGGAGCATAACTGCGCTATTTCTAACGTTGCCGAGTCTTTCCCCAGCATTTGTGGTCACGAATTAGAAATGTTTGCAGCCGTCTTACCTGATTGTACCGTAGAACGCACCCACTGGATTATTGATGGCGAACATCGTTGTGGCTATTTGGTACAAGTTCGCAAGTAAAAGTTTCATTAGTCATTTGTCATTTGTCCTTTTTTTAATAACTAATGCCCAATGTCCAACTAAGTTTGAGATAGCATTTATGGACGTACTACCACAGCAACCATCAGCACAATTTTTAACTCTGGAAGAGTCAGCAAAAGTAGATGCGGCGTTGTTGTCTTCCCCAGAAAAGTTTTTAACAAGATTGACAATTTCATCACTTAAGCTTTTGAAGCATATTGCCCAAGAGTACGGTGTTGCTATAGAAGATTTGACAGCGCAACAAGTAATTGCTTGGTTTGAAAAAGATGGAAAAATTCGACGTGAGCAGGGAATTGAAGGTTCATATCTGAAGTGGTGAACTAGGAATATAAGTAGTTGGATATAAACTAATATCCAGAACCCCGACTTCTCACCAGAAGTCGGGGTTCTGTTTACTAAGAAACGTGGATTAAATAAAATGTAAAACTTCATTCTGTCTCTAGCTTCCCTCTCCTTTATAAGGCAATACGGTTCAGTTAACGCTAAAACTCCTTGTGAAAGTCAATTTTTTTAACAAACCGCAGAGGCGCAGAGAACACAGAGAGAAAAAAGAAATGCTTAACTGAACTGTATTGCTTTATAAGGAGAGGGATTGAGGGTGAGGTAAGCCAGGGACATAAATTATATATTATTTAATTCTTATTCCTAAGCGTTTTCTGACTACGGCAGAATTAATTAGGAAGCTACAAACGCCAACCTGAAATAATAAACAAAAAGCACCTGTAAAAAGGTGCTTTAAAAATTTATGACATTTCGTTTGACCGACAATTTTTTAAGGATTGTAATTATTAGTCCGAACATTGCGAGCTCCAGTTACAGCCCCAACCATTGAAGCTATTAAACCCAATAAGGAACCAAACACAAACCACCATAATCCCGAACGTATATTTGCTGCAATATCACGAGATTGTTGAGCACTTACGTTTGTTCGCGGTACATTAATACCACCTTGCTGTTGTACTTGGTTTAAGACTTCCCCAGCGTTGGAAGCAGCAACACCAAAAGCACCCGATACTCCATTTGCCAATAGGAACGAACTAACTGCCAAAGTCGTAGCCCAAAGAATTGCGCCGTTAAGAAGAGCTGTATTACGCTTCATCGGTCCACAAGCACGGGCTGTAATCCAACCACCAGTAAATAGGGAAATTAGTAGAGCGATAGTTGACCAAAGCCCCGCATTACCAGCAGCGTTAGGAGCAATTGATCTCGGCGCACCTGAACCTTCAACCGCACCTGCTGCAAAAGCACCAATTATGGCGCTTAAAATTAATTGAGTAGCCAAAGAAACCAACAAACCAGAAATAATCGGTCCCCAGCGAACAAGATCATGATATTCAGTCACTCGGCCTGCTACCACAGGCTCATTAGAAATAACGTCATCACCTGCCCGATTTACGTATGACATTTCTTATCTTCTCCAGTGCTGTTTCAGCAAACTATATCTCAGTTATATTCATGTTTATTGTAACAATTAAATAACTAAATCATTTGTTTTTACATCTATCAATATAAATATTTAATGAATCTATCTTTAGTTATAAAAAACAAACGCCTTTAACGATTTTTAATCAAGTTCAATATTTATTTATTATTTAATGATTATTTAGAACTTAAAATACAGTTATTAACTGCTATATATAATAATCGCTCTGGAAAAAAATTAGACTTAAGACAAAGCTTTGTAAGCCTGATTATAAAATTTTCACAAAGTAATTGGACAGCTAATAAAAGATTAACGCATTCTGACAGCAGTGCCTGTGGCAGTAATCAGCAAAAGAACTCCTGACTGGTCAAGATTGATTGTGCCAGTATCAATTTCAATCCCGATCACAGCATTTGCTCCTAAACGTTGTGCCCGTTGTTCTAATTCTTCTAATGCCTTGCGTTGACCCTGCTCAAATAGACGCTCATAGCTACCAGTGCGTCCACCGATAATGTCTCGAATACCAGCCAAAAAATCCCGCAAGAAATTGCTGCCGTAGACTACTTCTGCTGTCACAATACCTAAATATGACTCAATAACGGCTCCTTGAATCACATCAGTGGTAGTTATAATCATAAATTAGCCTCTCAGATAGCATATAGGTTGATATTTATTATTAAAATACTCTAAAAAATGTAAATTTATTTACACAATATCTAATTAGCCTGGGTTGAGATAGGTTTGATAAACATATTCTCACACAATTTTAGATTGCGATCGCAGCCATCGGGTATGAAGTGCCATTGCGGATCGCCTATTTAGAATTAAGTGAGATACCTGTTGTTTTTTTGGGAATTATAAGTATAACTTCTGACAAAAAAGAGTTTAATTTTGGTATTCTCCCAATTTATATCTAGAGTAACCTCATTTCATCATTTATACCTCGGACTTGAACTTTCAGTAAAAACTCTGTGATATAGCACTGATTGTAGAGGAAATTAGTGAATAAACTATTAACATCTTAATCATTACGAAGAAATACAGTTTTCAAAAGTCCATATTTTTGTTTTAATGTACAAGAAAAAAAGTCCTCTAAAATTTCAGGAAATTTACTGTGTACAAGCCAACATCATTCGTGTTTAGTGTGGTGTTACTAGGATGTTTTGCCTTCACCATACCTTCAGTGGCTCAGGCTCAGGTATTACTGGCGCAAGCCAAAAACCCAGAGTTAAAGCAACTGCTAGAACAAGGACGGAGGTTAGTGGATACCGGCGATTATGGTGGTGCGATCGCTGTTTATCAGCAAGCAGCTAGCCTAGATCCCAAGAATGCTAAGATTCATTCAGGTATTGGCTACTTATACGCTCAACAGGGAAATTACCAGGCGGCATTAACAGCTTATCGTCGTGCGATCGCCATCAACCCTAATAATAGTGATTTTTACTACGCTGTGGGTTACATCAAAGCGAATTTGGGCGACACATCTGGGGCGAAAGAAGGTTATCGTCGTGCCATACAGTTGAACCGTAACAACGTTAACGCCTATTTAGGATTAGCTGTGACGCAATCTCGTCTGGGAGACTATAGTGCAGCTACCTGGGCATACGAGCAAGCAATCAGCTTGGATAAGAACAATGCTCAGACTTATGAGTTGATGGGTTCGATGTATAAACAGCGACGACAAACCAAACAAGCGAACAGCTTGCTTCAGAAAGCCCGTGACTTGTACAAGCGGCGCAATGACTCAGATGGCGTGAACAGGGTAGAAGCCATGCTGCGACAGTTAGGAGGATGAGGTTAATCTAACTGGCGTCCCGTTAATTCCACAAAAATATCTTCCAGGTTACAGGGACGCACCATCATTCCGGTTTTATCGGGCTGTTCATTCAAGTAGATATTTGCTGCTTCCAACGATGGGAAAAACAAATATTCCCAGCGACGAGCGCCATCACTTCCCACTTCAGACACACCTAATTGCTTCATTACCAAACCTTCACCGTGAGCAGAACGCAGCTGTTGTAAAGTTCCCAAAGAAATCAGCTTACCGCTATCCATAATACCGATGCGTCCTGGCTTGGTAGAGCCAAAGGCATCGCACAAAAATTCGACCTCATCCATATAATGGGTTGTCAGTAGCATCGTCATCCCTTGTTTATTCAAATCCCGAATAATTTCCCAGAGGCGTCGCCTGGTTTGGGGGTCTAGTCCTACCGTTGGTTCATCCAAAAACAAAATTTGCGGTTGATGCAATAAAGCTCTCGCAATCTGCAACCGTCGTTTCATACCCCCAGACAAGGTTTTTACCAAATCATCACGTTTTTCTGCTAGCTCAACATACTCTAGCCATTGATTAATTAGTTTTTGTCGCTGCGGGTTGCTAATGTGATGTAGTCTCCCATGCAGTTCCATATTTTCCCAAACGGTTAAATCGTTATCCACACTGACTTGCTGCAAGACTACGCCAATACTCTGTTTTGCTAGCATTGCTTGGCTCATCACATCATATCCACCTACTTCTATCCGTCCTTGGGACGGTTTCGTTAGTGTAGTCAGCATCCGAATTGTGGTTGATTTACCCGCACCGTTCGGGCCAAGTAGAGCAAATATCTCCCCCGCTTCAATTTTGAATGACAGATCATTGACTACAGGTACATTGTTGTAAAACTTGTAGACGTTTTCTAGAAATACAGCAGCAGTCATAGTCACTTTGCTCCAATTAAAAATTTAAAATCACCGTACCCCTACGGGGAAGACAGCTACGCGCAGCGGCGACCATAGGAGAAGTTTTGATGCTCCCAAGCCAACCCTCAGACTTCTCTCGAAATTTAAAATAAGTCAGCCCATATCTTACACCTGCAAATCTCCCGCCAAAAAATAAATTTCTTGGCTAACGGGACTTAAATCTTTTTGAGTGAGAAACAAGGCTCAAACCCATGCAGAGTATGGGAAATACACTAAATGCTCAAAAATGGCCCAAACCCAGATATATAGCAGGGGACTGGGGACTGGGGACTGGGTTGAAAGTCTGTTTGTATATAGGTTTTGAATTCTCCCCCTTCCCTACAAGGGAATGGGGCTGGGGGGTTAGGTTTCGCTTCTTCTTTTCCACATGACGTGAAAAGTCAGGTCTAATCATTGGTTAACAAAAAGATTCCCGACTTCTCTAAGAAGTCGGGAATCTGAGGCTTCGATTTGAACGAAATCAAATAAGATTCATATAGCGATTTTGATAGTAAGCCAAAATTTGGTTAAGTCGTTGCCGACTTTCTGAACCAGAGTTTGCTGTCCACGAGATGGACAAGCCACTAATTTGACTTTGATTGTAATCAAACTGTTGGGATGACTGGGGAATTAAATCCACTTCTACCCCTTCGACCTGACGTAAATGAGCTGCTATCTCTCTATAGACTGCTAAAGGCAAACCAGCGAATTCAATTTTTTCCTTAGTCTCCATCTTTACGAAGCTCCAACATTAGAAGGATTTGAGGGGGGCGTTGTCACTGAAACAGGATTACCGCTAGCAGGTGCAGCTGACGGCGTTGAATTGACAGCCCCTTCCCCTACCATTTTGGCAACTTCAATACCATATTGTTCCAGAATCACGATGGGGTTGTAGCCCTGATTCATTTCAATACGTTTAACCAGTACGCCATCTGCTAATCGCTGTCCCGCCTGCACATAGCGACTCGTCGGCTCATCGGGTACTTTGATAATTGCCTGTGGTTCCTTACTAATTAGAACTACACCAGTCACAAGCACTGCCCTTGCTAAATCAGGTTGTGCTGGCAGTGGCAATACAGATACTAAAGTAGGGTTGGAGACAACTTGAGGCAAAACCTTAGGCAAGACTGAAGTCAAGATAGGATTGACTTTTTTTGGTTTTGGTACAGAAGAAACGTTATTTTTCTTTGGATTTAAAGCTATGCTGCGTGTTGGAAGTTTTCGTGCTGCTAGTGATGCAGTAGGTAGCTTAGGCACCACGGGAACAGGTCTTCCAGATGTTGTAGGCATTCCGGGAACCATCTGCCCGAAAAGTTGTGCAAACGGGTCACTTCGATTTTTTGATAGCACAACTAGCCGTGCCCGCTCTGTAGCATTAGTGGATTGAATTAAGTTAACAGATGCGGGAGTAACTTGTGATACCTCTTTGGCAGGTATCACTGGATTTTTAAAGGATTGGTTCGCTGGTGGCGACTTTGCTGCTATTTTGGGAATTGGCGCAGGATTGATGGCTTTTGGTGTATCTTCAGAAGCACATCCAGCGATCGCCAAAGTTAAAATAGCTGCAATTATAATTTTTGAATTTCTGCCCATGAGCTGTTCTCAAAAGCCATTGGAAAATTGAAAAATGGAAATCAACATGCCTGAAATTTGTATCAAAGGCAAAGTATGTTCCCTTTATAACCTAATTTCTGACATTTCAAGGGTTATTTTTAGCACTGCCTACCTAGCATAACTGCGGATTGGTGTTTATTTGCAGTCAATCTTCTGCCACACCCATAAGCTGTTTCATTAAATCTAAACCTTTCTTGACTCTACGGGAAACGGTTACTACACTGATCCCTAGATGTTCTGCAACTTGTTTTTGTGTCAAATCTTGCAAAAACACACATTCCAACACATCGCGGGTGCGTTTTTCTAGCTGAACCAATGCTTGTTGTAAGCGAAGTTGGTCTTCTTGTGCTAGTTGAAAGCTGCGATAGTGAGGATCTGGAACCAATTCTCCCAAACAGGTAGAGCCTTCTTCTCCGTCTTGGATTGGCACATCGAGACTCAAGGGAGCGCGATTGATCCATGCTAATTTAATTTCTTGCCATTCGTTTGGAGAAATTTCCAGTGCTGCTGCTAATTCCGAGTCGTTTGGTTGACGATTATGTTTTTCACGCCAAGAACGTGAAACTCCTATCGCTTGCTGTTGTAGCGCTAACCACCTCCGAGGAATTCGCACGGTGACACCTTTATCTCGGAGATAGTGTTGAATTTCACCCCGAATATAGGGAAGAGCATAGGAACTGAAGGCATGTCCCTTGGAAAGTTCAAATCTTTCAATAGCTCTGATTAAACCCAAACATCCAACCTGGAGCAAATCATCGTAGGTTTCATGACATTGATTCGTCCAGTAGTGAGCTTCTTTTCTCACAAGTCCAAAATTGAGTTCTACCAGTTGATTGCGGATGTTTTCTGACGGAGATTGCTGATATTCTCGTAACAACTGCCAAATTTCGTGTTTGAGTTCGTTGGTGACTGTGGTAGGCATAGCACCGGGTTATTGAGCAAATGAATAATCAATTATTCGCTTTTAAATTCAGCTGCGATCGCACGACACCAAAGACAATATCGCGCTATTTTTACTAGCAAATACTATGGTAAATAACAAAGTTTTTCTAGAAATATTCCATAGGTAGCTTGATAATCGAGCCAAATTTAAATGGCGAAATCGGTATTTAGTTTGTTATTTCTCTTTGGTATGACCTGTAGTTTTTTTAGGACTACATACAAACAAAATATAAAACTAATTACTAAATATCAAACCGAGATTGTACTTAATTTGAATTAATTAATGGTGAAGTTAATTTAGAGAAACAAAACAACAGTAGTCGGTATTTTGTTGGATCAGCAAAAGTTGGATTTACAGTAAAATTACGTGTCCATTCATCTGGGATTTATCCAATCTTTAAAAACTACTAATAAAAATTAAAAAATAGTATGTATATTTACGCAAGCCAATAAAAAAGGGCGAGATGCCCTTTGTTATACTTACAGCGCTTTTCAAGTAATTCAACTACACAACTCCTTACTCACCATTTCTCATCTCAGTCGTGGTCTAGATCCCTGAAAACTGCTGTAAGTCCATAGTCTTTTAATAAAAGGGAAAAGATTAAAGGGTAGGAGGTAAAGGCATGAATCAAGCCGCCCACAAGAACGAGATATCAAACCTTCCCCAATTGCTAGGACTATTTCGCCCACAATTTTGCTCGGCTTTAACTTTTCCCTATCTTTGTAAAAAACCTATCTACCCTCTTGAAAAAAGAGGGTAAATAAGTTAACTTTTGTGATCAAATCTGATACTTACAGAATTGTCGTTCTGAGTGCCAGTCAGTTGCGTTACTTCAGAAGATTTAGGCACGAGTCGGTTCAACCCGTCCATAAAATAGACCGCGAATCTTGACTTCTTTAGGTTCGCCAGCACCTAAATCTGTATCAGATGGCTGTTCGCTCTCGAAAGTACCAGCAATTTCACCACTAGAGTTATCTACTTTAGCGATTTGCAGAGAAATCTTGCCATTGAGATTTTCAGCACGCTTGACGTTAGTGCGGGTAAGTTCTTCATCATCGGCTTGGGCGGGTAGAGCCACGGCATTATCGTAGCCACTGACGACACCACGACCTTTGGGATCTAGGAAGGCAGCACCACGATAGGAAGGAACTTTGAAGGTGCCTTCAAAGTCCGTAGAGGTGTTAATACTGGTCAAACTGGGTTGGGTTTGAGCAACCAAGTTTTTGATGGTGAACAGGAAAGGTACTCGCTCACCACCAGGAAGTTGCACAGTGATGGCTTGGAAGTCAAGACCATCAGTTTCCGCAAAGGTCAGGCTATTATCTGAGTTGATTTTTAGGTTACCTTGCACCTGGTCAATGGTGGAAGTGTATCTAGTCAACAATTTGCCAGCAACAAATTCTGCTTCTTGGCGTTTATTAGCAGGTTCTTCTTTGATGAAGAAGCTAGTTGGTTCCAAGCAAAGTTCTTTGATGGCATAGGACTGGCTAGAATCAATCGGAATGGAACCACGGCTTGTTTCTGCTAGCTGAGGGCATTTGTTCGCCAAGCCAGTGCCGCGAATTTGATCGTAAGTGAGTACATCTCTACCACTAGCAGTAGCAGTAGCATCACTACAAGCAGTTATTAGCCCCAGGCACAAAGCCAAGAATGCAACAATTAAAGCGCGATACCTCATGGTCAACCTCAATCTCAAAAATTAATAGATTTGTTGTAAAACTGCATCGAAGCTTTGATCTCTGATGAGAAGCCGCTACTTTGCGAAAAGCTATTTTTGGTCGGACACGGCTTTGCTCTGATTAAGAGAGTTGAAGCAAGTGTTCGGGCGTCTAATCAGCCGCTGCTCAAACTTTTCTCTGCTAAACGTAGTTAAACGTGTCGCTCTCTTGAGCTTGGGGTGTAAACCCCAAACTAAGTAGCACACTGCATCCATTTTGGATGTGTGTCAGTAGAAGACCAATTCAGTAATCCTGGAAGAACCTCTCCCCCTACCCCTCTCCGCACTTCGTGCCGCTACGCGAACGTAGGAGAGGGGAGTTTAGCTCCCCCCTTCCCTTGTAGGGAAGGGGGCTGGGGGGTTAGGTTTTTGATTACTGAATCAATGCTCTAGGGGAGCAAAAAACCAGCAGTTTCACTGTTGGTGGCATTTGTTAGAGTTGGGCGGGTGAATGGGTAAGTCCCACACAGAGCAGCATAAGTGCTTGCCTCAAAGAGCGCGAAAACAGGTGTCTGCTTCGCACTTTGCTCTTGCCTATGGCAAAAGCGGCGTCGCCCAAGTCTTTTTGTATTATGTATGTGACGCCACTACATACAGCCCATTGTTTGATTGGGAAATCAGCCAGATCATACGATTTTTTTTAACTCAAAATCAAAGTACTCAAAATCCAAGAAAGTCTCGTCCTGATCACATCTAGCTGCTGTGGAGGCTATGCTAAAGGTTACTACGCTCTTTTAGGAGCGATCGCAATTGCTTTTGATAAAGATACAAATCTAGTTATATTCACTCCTGACT
>NZ_JABXKM010000283.1 GCF_017115025.1 Nostoc sp. NOS(2021)
TTATCGTAAATTAAAGGGTTTAAGAAACTGCAATCTACATGTAGCACCCATTTCAGTCGGGGTTTAAATCCCCGTCTGAAATTTCTTTAATTTTGAATTTTGTTAGCGTAGCGTTAGCGAGTCTGCGAGCGTCATTTTGAATTTTGAATTGTTAAGACTCACCTGGGCGATTATAAGTCGCGGCTACACACACAAAACTACCTCCGCAGGTTAGCAAACCCTTGATTTTGTATAGAGTCCACGGAGGTGGACTAAGCTTTGTGTAGTAGTGAATTATATTCGCCCAATACTTTTAAAACATCTTCTTAGGGCAGATGTCTTTTCTTCTTTTCAAAACGATGCCAAAACCAGCTACCATCAGGGTTCCGAGAACGCTTGCAGGTTCTGGAATAGAAGTTTCATTGATAGGTACTTTGATTGTTAAATTCGCCAAGATAGCGTTAGTTATGGTCAAGGATGTTACACTTGGCAAACCTGGGATATCGGACTGGAAATCAAAGACTGTGGGAGTTAAACTACCATTGCGATCGCTATATCGTTCCCCATATCCACTCACTTCAAAAGTGCCTTGATACTGCTTTCCGGTGTCTGGGTCGGTGACAGTACCAGTGTAGAAAGCTTTTGTGAGATTAAATTCATCCTGAACTACTCCTTGAAATGTGGTTCCTGCCAATTGTCCTTGGTATTTATAGGGAGTTAACTGACCACCAGAGAGAACCGGCGATGTGAGAACACCATCAAACGAGACAATCGGAATACCTTTAAAGTCAACAAAGTCATGCAGACTTCCATCAGAGCGTGTTTTTACCTGTAAATAGTCTGACTGGTATACAGGAACATAATTAGGATTATTATTAGTACCTAAATTCCGGTAATAAGTTCCAGTGTCATCCGTATCAATACGAGTAATACTGTTATTGAAATTGGGATTATTTCTGGGAAGTTCGATAGTTCCTGATAATGTGCCAGTGCTTTCAATTGTGATGAATTGAGCAGCAATTGCACTTGCTCCACTTAAAGCGATCGCCACTGCTGCTAAACAACTGCCGCTAACAACTGCACAACCTAGCTTAATCCCGGATGATCTCACTTTCATTAACATTTTGCTCCTTGAATCGCCGATGATAAATACACCTAATCTGCTGAGATTCATTACAAATGTTTCTCAAGCATGATTTATTATTCCCAAGTTTGTAATGTAAGTTTCATCGGCAAAAAAAAGCCTTGTCAATCGCTATCTTTCTTCTTGTGTTTGCAGAGTGTGTGGGAGACAATCGCCTCATTAGTCAATTTAAATCTCGTTTCATTATGAGAAGATGTTTAAATTGTTCTCAAGTTTAGCCTGAGCCATTCAGTCTTTATTCTTGCTTGCGATCGCTGAATGTATCGAAGACAATCGCTCCATATCTCCTAAAATCTAATTAAAAAGCGATCGCACTCTAAATCTTTGATTTCAGATAGTTTATGAAAGACGTACATGAAAGTAAAAAGTACTTTGCATCAGCAGTAGTTAAATCAGGCTCAGTCAACATAGCATGTCTGATACCTCCCTCATCACTTGTATATCCATACAGGTTTAAGAATGAATTTTTTAAAGCAGGATGTAACTTGTTAGAAACTTCTAGAACCTTCAGGGCTTCTCCTAAAGTTGCCTTTGGTTTTCCAGTAATATCTTTTGCAAGACTTTCAACGGCAGAAATAGATTCTTTTATAGAGTTTCTATAGTCAGGATTTTCCTTGTTACTCATTAAAGCAAGGGAGCGCTTCAAATGGCTAGAGACAGCAGGAAAATTTTGATCATCTACTGCTTGCTCAAGCATTTCAATTTCTTGCTCATTAGTGATATCTGTGAATGTACCTGCGACAAATCTATAACCTGCCAGTTCTCTTTCTAATACAGAGTTTATATCTTCTACAAGTTCCGGAGATTTAAAATAGTTTATAGTAATCTCAAGAAATTCGTAAACTTCATTCCATTGGCAATTTTGAAAATATTTGAATAACCATCTTACAGATAAGCTCCGACTATCAGGCAAGTTATCCAAAGGAAACTTAAAATAATTTTTCCACATATACTTAATAAAAAATTCTATACTTTTACCCGAATATATTGTGAAAGATACGTATTTGGAGTATGCTAAAAATAACTTTTCACTTAATACATTCCAAAGAGAATTGCGTAGATCATCATTCATACTATCAATTTGGATAATCTCAGATATTGGCTTCAAGCCTCGTCGTTGGCTAAAGGTCTTGGCTGAAACCTCATCTGCGAACATTTCAGGTAAATGTTGTTTCGCCTCGGATTCAGCAATTTTTTCAGGCTCATGTATATGACAGTATCCAGAAGAATTAGCTTTGAGCTTACATTTTTCTCCAGATTTAGTTATTGCCTTACAATTAGCTGATGACATACTAGATCACATCGAGGATATCTTTATTAAGATAGCAGTTTTATCAATGAAGCCTAGTATTAATTAAAACCCTGACAGTGGTCTAAGAGAATATTTGAAAAGTCTAATTTATTACTAGCCCTGGCGACTGGAAGTCGCGGCTACACAGACAAAACCCACCTCCGTGGGTTAAAAACCTTGATTTTTCGTTACAAACGAATTTGGCTCACTGTCTCTTCGCCGTATATTCAGCTTCCAAACGGTCGTATTCTTCAATTTCTGCGGCAATCTCGATGTCAATTACTTCCTGGTTAGCATAGTAGTAAGCTAACGCTGCATAAACTTGTGCCAACATTAGCTGTGGTCTTTGGAAAACTATCTCTTCCGGTTTCATACCAGCGTTGAAGTCGATCGCAATGTTGTGTACCGTAATCCGATGTCCCGCAATCCGAGGGCGACCACCACAGGTTCCCGGTATGCTGACAATTAGGGTGCCAATGTCGGTAATGGTTTGCATAGCTTGTTTACTAAATTTTGCTCCCATAAGCAACTGAGCAATTTGAAACTTCTTCTAATCTAGAAATATAAATGTCCAGTTATTTAGCTGCCCACAGCAAAATAAAACATTTATCCCTAATAATTAGGAGTCTAGCACTAGGGACTTACAACAAATAAATTATCCAATCTTGTGGGGTGGGCATGGTGCCATACGTGTCAACTTAAGGTCAAACGCTTACCCGACATACGTTTTACCCCCCTTAATCCCCCCTTAGAAAGGGGGGAAAAAGAAATGCAGTTCCCTCCCCTTTATAAGGGGAGGGTTAGGGTGGGGTAACGCGGATCTTGATGGTAAGAGAATGAATTCAAAATCACCTCTTGACAAGGGTTTCACGTTAACTTGACACCAATGGCATGGTGCCCGCCTTTGGCTACGGGCGCTCGTGTCGCCCACCCCACAAGAAATAGTTGAGTATTTTTTTATTTGTCAGTCCCCTAATCCAAGAATACCAAACATCCTGCCTAGATTGGAGACGATAGACTTTTTATAAGAGTAATTTTTGCAAAAACTCGAATTTCCCAACATTTCAAAGCAGGTATGGGGCAATGGTGCGATTAAAACTATGGCAGTGGGTTGTTTTGGCAATCCCGATCGCTTTTATCATCATTTTCTTACTGGTAGCCGCTGGTTCGCAAATTCATGCGTGGGGCATTAATTGGATTTGGGGCGTGTTCACCCTTCTATTCGTGGGTTGGCGTTGGCTGTTGGTTAAATGGACTCAACCTGCTGTTAACCAAGTGGAAGCTGTATTAGCCCAAGTCCGCGAAGAATTGGAATCGACAGCAGAGGATACAGTAGGGCTACCAGTGGGAAGTGATGTCACAAAGCTTGCAGAAAGCGCCCTTCAAGAGATTCTGCAAGCAGCACAGAGCGATCGCCCGATTTGGGAAGACTGGCCAACTTTTTGGACGCGATGCCAGGATTTAGTTGTAGCGATCGCTCATATCTACAATCCTCAAATTCAATATCCCCTGCTGAACATTTACGTCCCCCAAGCTTACGGTCTGATTCGCGGAACGGTGGATGATATGGATCAGTGGATGCAAAAGTTATCCCCTATCCTGAATCAGGTAACGGTTGGACAAGCATACCAAGGATATGAAGTCTACCGGAAGTTGGAACCATCGGCTCGTAAATTCTGGAAAGCTTGGAATTGGGCACAGTGGATCTTAAATCCGGTGGCGGCGGTGGCAAAACAAGCCAGCCAGGGTTCTAGTAACCAGGCAACTCAGCAATTGTTGGGGAATTTGAGCCAGTTATTTCGGGAAGCTGCCCTGAGAAACTTATGTCGGCAGGCGATCGCTCTCTACGGAGGTAGCACATTACCAGTTTCAGCAACCTCACGTACACAAACTCTACCCAAGGCAAAAAGCCAAACACTCCGAGAAATCTTGACTCAAGCTCAACCAGTCGAGGCGGTTGAGCAAAAACCCGTGAATATTCTGCTGGTGGGGCGCACGGGGTCGGGAAAAAGTAGCCTGATTAACACACTATTTCAGGCGGATCTCGCAGCCGTTGATGTTTTACCCAGTACCGATCGTATTCAGAATTATCAATGGCAGACTCAAAGTGGGGAAACCCTATCGCTTTTGGACACACCTGGTTACGAACAAGTCAACCGTGCCGACCTCCGAAATCTGGTGCTTGATTATGCCATTAACGCCGATTTGCTGCTGTTAGCTACCCCTGCCCTCGATCCTGCCCTGCAAATGGATGTGGACTTTTTGCAAGATATCAAAGCAGAAGTTGCAGATTTCCCGGCGATCGCGATCGTCACCCAGGTAGATCGTCTGCGTCCCATCCGCGAGTGGCAACCGCCTTATGATTGGGAATGGGGCGATCGCGCCAAAGAAATTGCCATTCGCGAAGCCACTGAGTATCGCGCAAAACTGCTGGGAAACTTCTGTAATCTAGTTCTACCTGTAGTTACAGGTGATAGCAAAACAAGTCGAATCGCTTGGGGAGTGGAGGCGCTATCGTTAGGATTAGTAGATGCGATCGCGCCTACCAAGCAACTCCGTCTCGCCCGCTTTTTGCGTAACCTAGAAGCCCGTATCGTCGCCGCAGCCAAAATCATCGACCACTATACCTTCCAGATGACGACAACACAGGGACTAACGGCATTGCTCAAAAGTCCCGTCCTCCAGTTTGTTTCTACGCTATCAACCGGATCTCCAGCCCTAGCCTATATGCTGGCAGAGCAAATTCCCGTGGAACAGTTGCCGATTGTGATTGGCAAACTCCAAATGGGATATGAGCTTTTCTCGCTCTTGAATACAGGGAACCTTAACCCGCTCAACTTTGAATTGGTATCCCTCTGGCCGCTACTGCTGGAAAACTCCGCTTCACCTGATCGCAACGCCTGGGCATTTGGTCACGCCCTAGTGGAATACTGGACTCAAAATTTAACGGTTGAACAACTCCGGCAGCGATTTGAGTATTATTTGGCGATCGCCAAATAATTTTAGGACTTACGCAGCGATGATTAGTCATTGCGTTGGCGTCAACCTTCCCGTAGGGTACAAAACGCAGTGTAGTGAAGCTACTCTTAACATCAAAGTTCAGATTAGGATTAAAAGTAGGTGTCTGCTGAAACCTACCCGCTTTACACAGACGTCCTTTTTATTCGGAGATGTCTTTTATGAAAAATATATTACAAACCTCCATCTCTCAAGAACAGAATTCACATCACAGCCATAACATCTCGCCTTACAATCGGCTGCTTTCGGTCGTGAAGGATTTGGCTTGTGTGCGGACTATTGAGGAAATTATTGAGATTGTGCGTTTGGCTGCACGCGATCTCACCAATGCTGATGGAGTCACTTTTGTACTGCGGGATGGTGAATGTTGCCACTATGTCGATGAAAACGCCATCGGGCCACTTTGGAAAGGTATGCGTTTTCCGCTCAAGTCTTGCATCTCCGGTTGGGCAATGCTCAATAAACAAGCAGCCGTGATTGAGGACATTTACCAGGATGCTCGAATTCCTCTTGATGCTTATAAAGTGACTTTTGTCAAGAGTTTAGTGATGGTTCCCATACGGGTTTCTGATCCACTGGGTGCGATCGGAGCCTACTGGAGTACACCACACCGAGCCACGCCCGAAGAGATCGGACTGCTTGAGACTTTGACCGACACTACAGCAGTTGCGATATCGAACGTTCAACTTTTCCAGAAACTTACGAACCAAAACGCGCTTAAAGATAAATTCATCGCAATGCTAGCTCACGAGCTGAGGAATCCCGTAGCCCCCATCTCGAACGGGGTTCAGCTTCTCAAGTTGAAGTTGGGCGAGACTGGCGCAGTCGGAGAAACAGTTTTAATGATGCAACACCAGATTAAGCACCTCTCGAAATTGATCGATGAGCTACTTGACATATCGTCCATCACCTACGGCAAGATTTCATTAAACCTTGAGAAGTTTAATCTGGTAGATTTGGTTCGCCAGAGTCTCAATGCCCATGCACAAGCAATAAAGAGATCGAACCTGACCGTAGTAGAAGACTTGCCAAACACGCCCGTGTGGGCTTATGTTGACTCCACCCGCTTCTTCCAAGTCTTTGGGAATCTTCTTGATAACGCCTTAAAGTTTTCCAAGCCAGATGGAATGATCATCTGGGTGGATCTCTCATTTATTCCAGGTGAGAATGGCTCAGGGAGTGTGGCAGTCTTATCTGTAAAAGACTCAGGCATAGGGATAGACCCGACAATGTTACCAGAACTCTTCGAGCCGTTTACCCAGGCCGATCGCAGTTTAGACCGTTCAAGGGGCGGGCTAGGTCTGGGACTCTCGGTAGTCAAAAGTCTTGTGGAACTTCATGGTGGTAATGTTGAAGCCTCAAGTAGAGGGATCAATTTGGGAGCAGAATTCAAAGTCACTCTCCCTGTATGCGAAGAGATTACAGCCTTGGACAACGACCTGGAGATTATAGAGACGGCTAAAAAATCGTTGAAGATTTTAGTCATCGAAGATAACGACGATTCAGCCGTATCATTAAAAGCAGTGCTTGAGTACTTTGGGCATGAAGTTTCTATTGCCAAGAATGGAATTTCAGGGGTAGAAACTGCAAGAGAGTTTGAGCCTCATGTGATTATTTGTGACATCGGACTTCCTGGCATGGATGGATTCGCCGTTGCACAGGAACTGAGTAAAGACTCCAAATTTAGTCGCTCAATTCTGATTGCGCTCACCGGCTACGGTGGTCAGGAGGATAAGGAGCTTGCGCTTAAGTCTGGTTTTAAATGCCACTTGACCAAGCCTGTGGACTTTGAAATACTTACGGCAGAAATTGATCGATACTTTGATGGTGTATTATCAAGTTAACAAATTTTGCTACTTTCTCATTAGCAAGACAAGCAACAGCACAAGGAACTCAATCCATTAAATCATCTGTGGTAGGTTCACCCGGATAGAAGCGATCGCTTAAAATTTCCTCAAAAGGATATAAACATTGCTGGGGAAAAGTTGAGAGTGGCAGATTTGTTTCTCCTGATGCTAAATCCCTACTGTTGTCATAAGATTCCTGAAGTGCTTCTTCAAGGTAAGGTTTCAGACTAGGATTTTCGCTTAACAACTTCAGAATTTCCCGTCGTTGTACTCTAATTGTCGCTAACCAACTACGACTGCGTTGCTTTGGTTGATATTCCCATTTGAGCAAATGTCCAATTAATATATTAAGACGATTTCTCAATTCTTGGCGTTCCTTTCTTCCCAAAGATTCAATTTCCTCAATTAAATTGGGCAGGTCAAGCTTGTTCCATTGGTGATGACGCAGAAGGTTAGCCTGTTCTTGAGTCCAACTGTAGAAGTCTGCTTCATAGAAGTTTTGCATCAGTTTTTTTGCCGTTTTTCAGGTTTGTAGTGTCTACATAATTTAAAAATTAATAATTATGTTTCAGAGAGAAATTTAAACCTTATTTGAAGCAGTACTGTCACATAAGCATCAGGTACGAATTACGAATTACGAATTACGAATTACGAATTAGAAAGTCACCACACTGCGAATTGATTCACCTTTGTGCATCAATTCAAAAGCATGATTAATTTGCTCAATGGGCATCACATGGGTAATCAAATCATCAATGTTTATCTTCCCTTGCATATACCAATCAACAATTTTCGGCACATCTGTACGCCCTCTAGCGCCACCAAATGCCGAACCTTTCCAAACGCGCCCAGTTACTAGTTGAAAAGGACGAGTACTGATTTCCTGTCCAGCACCAGCAACACCAATAATCACGCTGACGCCCCAACCTTTGTGGCAGCATTCTAATGCTTGACGCATAAGTTTGACATTACCAATACATTCAAAACTGTAATCAGCACCGCCTTTAGTTAAATCAACCAGATAGGGAACTAAATCACCCTCTACTTCTTGAGGATTAACAAAGTGCGTCATGCCAAACTTTTCCGCCAAGGCGCGTTTGCTGGGATTAATATCCACCCCGACAATCATATTCGCTCCTACCATCCGCGCCGCCTGGATAACATTTAAACCAATTCCACCCAAGCCGAAAACCACGACATTTGCTCCCGGTTCCACTTTGGCAGTATTGATGACTGCACCAATACCAGTAGTCACACCACAGCCAATGTAACAAACCTTATCAAATGGAGCGTCTTCCCGAATTTTTGCGACGGCGATTTCCGGCAGCACCGTATAGTTGGCAAAAGTGGATGTACCCATGTAATGATGAATCATCTGCCCATCGAGACTAAAGCGACTGGTGCCATCGGGCATGACACCGCGTGCTTGAGTTAAGCGAATGGCTTGACAGAGATTAGTTTTGAAACTCAGACAATATTCGCACTGGCGGCATTCGGGAGTGTAGAGGGGAATTACATGATCCCCTGGTTTCAGACTGGTGACACCAGCGCCTACCTCCACTACCACACCAGCGCCTTCATGTCCCAAAATTGCCGGAAACAAACCTTCGGGATCGTCACCAGATAAGGTAAAGGCATCGGTATGACAAATCCCACTGGCTTTAATTTCAACTAACACTTCACCGGCTTGCGGCCCCGATAGTTGAACGGTTTCAATCGTCAACGGCTTACCTGCACTGTAAGCTACTGCTGCTTTAACTTGCAATGTCAGCCCTCTTATATAGTTTTTTAACGTTCTCTCCAATGCTGAAGCAGGGGATTATTTCAGTTAAACATATTGAGCGCATGATAGACTTTTGTATCACTTCATCGTATTTATTCAGCACATCGCCCCTATAACGATAAATATTACTTTGTTAAGATATCATTCTCTAGCTAGATTAGTTAAAGGCGGTAACAGCTGTTTTGCCAACGATGTAAACTGGATGTCAGCAGCAACCCCCAAATAATTTGTCCACCCCTCAATTAATACATTTTGTCACAGCTTATGAACCCTGCCCTAACTCAAATTGGCGCTCAGATGTCCAACCTGACTGGCGTAAGAGCAATCATGAAGGATATTATCGAAACATTACGAGCGGGTGCAGGGCAGCAGTTTATTAATTTGAGTGCTGGTAATCCGTTGATTTTGCCAGAGGTAGAGCAATTATGGCGGGATTGTACTGCACAGCTTTTGGCTAGTCCAGAATATGGTGAGGTAGTTTGTCGCTACGGTTCAAGTCAGGGCTATGCACCGTTAATTGAAGCGATCGCTAATGATTTTAACAAACGCTACGGGTTAAACTTGAGCGATCGCAATATCCTGATCACCCCCGGTAGTCAAACCCTCTACTTCTACGCTGTGAATAGCTTCGGTGGTTACACCCCTAGCGGCGAGTTAAAACAAATTGTTTTGCCCCTGAGTCCTGACTACACAGGTTACGGCGGTATCAGCTTAGTTCCAAAAGCCCTAATCGCCTATAAGCCAACTCTTGATATTGATGCAGCTGCCCACCGATTTAAATATCGCCCCGACTTCAGCCAACTGTCGATTACAGAAAATACTGGTTGTGTCCTCTTCTCTCGCCCTTGTAATCCTACTGGTAACGTCCTCACAGATGATGAGGTGAAAAAAATTGCTGCCCTGGCTGCGCCTTACAATGTGCCTGTGTTAATTGACTCGGCTTATGCGCCTCCCTTCCCAGCATTGAACTTTACCGAAATGACACCAGTGTTTGGTGATAATATATTACACTGCATGAGTTTATCAAAAGCGGGATTACCAGGAGAAAGGATTGGTATTGCGATTGGGGATGAAAAGTGGATTGAAGTGCTGGAGTGTTTCCAATCAAATATGAGTCTCCATTCTTCACGTTACGGCCAAGCGATCGCTGCTTTTGCAATTAATTCTGGTGCCTTGGTGGAAATTTCTCACACTGTCATCCGTCCCTTTTACCAAAATAAATTTGCCGTTTTAGAAACCAGCTTAGAACAAGCGATGCCCAAGAATTTATTTTGGTTTCTCCATCGCGGTGAAGGAGCAATTTTTGCTTGGTTGTGGTTACAGGATTTACCCATTAGCGATTGGGAATTTTACCAACGAGTCAAGCAAGTAGGTGTGATTATTGTCCCTGGAAGTAGCTTTTTCCCCGGTTTAGAGGAAGAGTGGGCGCACAAGCACCAATGTTTCCGCATCAGCCTCACTGGTAGCGATGAGGAGATTGTCACTGCTATGCAACGTTTAGCAAAGGTGGCTGAAGAAGCTTATCAGCGTGCAGTTGTGAGTGCTTGATTAGGGGAGTAGGGAGTTAGGAGTTAGGAGTTACAAAAATTCTTTCCCCAATGCCCCATGCCCAATGAAAAATGAAAAATGAAAAATGAAAAATGAAAAATCAGATAATTGGCTAGAAATTGGTAAGATTGTTTCCCCTCAAGGATTGTCTGGAGAATTACGGGTTTATCCTGTATCTGATTTTCCTGAAAGGTTTGAGGTGCCGGGAAAACGTTGGTTGTTGCGTGGAAGTGACACAGAACCGCAACCAATCGAATTATTGACAGGACGTTATATCAGTAACAAAAACTTGTATGTGATCAAATTAGCTGGTGTGGAAAATTGCGATCAGGCGGAGGCGTTACGCGGTTGTAAGTTAATGGTGCCAGCAAGCGATCGCCCCCAATTAGGCGAAAATGAATATCATGTCCTCGATTTGATTGGTTTGGAAGTCTTCATGCAAGCATCTGGCGAACTCGTTGGGACGGTGGTAGATATCATCCCTGCGGGGAATGATTTGTTAGAAGTGAAGTTGCATGAATCATTTGCTACTAACAAAAAGCAAAAGACTGTTTTGATTCCATTTGTGCCAGCGATCGCACCAGTGGTAGACTTGCCATCTGGTCGCATTGAAATTACACCTCCACCTGGGTTGTTGGAAATTAATAATTAGGTCATTAATTGATCTGCCTCTAGCTAGTTTTGCTGTAGTAGATACTTCCAGGACAAGCAAAGCTTGAAGATGAGAAAATTAGAGTACATACTCTATATATTAATCGAGGAAATGTGACGATGCCAGAAAATCCAACAGCAACTATTCACAGGCAACTGCTGGAAATATTGTCCCAATTGCCTTTGTCTTGTCAAGAAGAAGTATTAGATTTTGCTATCTCTCTCCAGAAAAAAAAACTAATTCAGCATTGGGATGCTATTTCTGATGTCGAGGCTGCTGCATTGAAAACTGAGTTTGCTGATGAAGATTTAGCTTTTGCAGAATCCGTTTTAACTGATTATCTCTCCCAACTTCAGCAAGAGGACGCAGTTTGATGCGAGGAGATGTTTATTTGGCTGATTTGAATCCGAGTCGAGGTTCAGAGCAAGCAGGTATCCGACCAGTTATTATTGTTCAGCGAGATAGACTAGCTCAGTTTACAACAACATCCGTAGTAGTTCCTTTAACCACTAATCTACGACGCGCTCTGATACCAGGTACAATTGTCATACCTTCAGGTGAAGGCGGTTTAACCCAAGAGTCAGTGGTGCTTTGTTATCAAATTGTTGTTATCGATAAACAGCGATTAATCAGAAAATTAGGAACTCTTTCTCATAATTATTTATTAATGCTAAAAGTAGCATTAGATTACACTTTAGAATTAGATAATTATGATGAAGGAAATGTAGATTTATAATATTACACCTATTTTCAGGTAAATAGCCCATGCGGTAGGGGCAATTCATGAATTGCCCCTACGACAGATGTGGTTCAAATACATGAAACCTGCTGTAATCAATAGCGTCACTAAACAACCCCTGGTAGCGATCGCTCTCCATCCTGTGCCAAGAAAAAAGGAATTTAGTCACAAAGGCTGAGAAAATTCATCATAGGTTAGATGGCCATTATCTGGAAAATCAGTAAAATTGCATACTGATGAATCCATCAAAAACCTTTTGGAATGGAATGTCGATAATGACATTAGCAACGACTCCACAAATAAAGCCTTTAACAGATGAAGAATTACGGAAGATAAACGCCTATTGGCGTGCTGCTAACTATCTTTCCGTTGGGCAAATATATCTACTCGACAATCCGCTACTCAGAGAACCGCTAAAGCTGGAACACGTCAAACCCAGGCTCTTGGGTCACTGGGGAACAACGCCAGGGCTGAACTTTATCTATGTTCACCTGAATCGGGTGATCAAAAAATATGACCTAAACACGATCTATATTGCTGGCCCTGGTCATGGAGGCCCAGGACTGGTAGCCAATACCTACCTAGAAGGGACTTACACTGAGTATTATCACAACATCTCCCAAGATGCTGAGGGAATCCAGAAACTCTTCAAACAATTCTCTTTCCCCGGTGGTATTCCCAGCCACGTTGCACCGGAAACGCCCGGTTCGATCAACGAAGGCGGGGAACTAGGTTATTCCCTCGTTCACGCTTATGGTGCTGCCTTTGATAACCCAGACTTGATCGTTGCTGCTGTTGTCGGTGATGGCGAAGCTGAAACAGGTGCTTTAGCGACTAGCTGGCATTCCAATAAGTTTCTTAACCCTGTACGTGATGGTGCTGTACTTCCGATCCTGCACCTGAATGGGTATAAAATTGCCAATCCAACAGTACTGGCACGGATCAGCCATGAGGAATTAGAAAGCTTATTTGTAGGCTACGGCTACAAACCATACTTTGTCGAAGGTGACGATCCCGCAGATGTCCACCAGCAGATGGCGGCGACTCTAGAAACAGCGATCGCCGAAATTCAAAGCATCCAGAGGGAAGCCCGCGTACATGGTTTCACCGAACGTCCCCAGTGGCCGATGATTGTCATGAGAACCCCCAAAGGTTGGACAGGGCCCAAAGAAGTCGATGGTAAAAAAACTGAAGGTTCTTGGCGATCGCACCAGGTTCCCTTGAGCAACATAGCCAAACAGCCAGAACACCTGAAACTCCTAGAAGATTGGATGAAGAGTTACAAACCAGAAGAACTCTTCGACAGCAACGGGAAGCTAATTCCCGAACTAGCAGAACTGGCTCCCAAAGGTCATCGACGCATGGGTGACAATCCCCACGCCAACGGCGGTATTTTTCTGCATGACCTGAATATGCCCGACTTTCAATACTATGCCGTAGATGTCTCCCAACCAGGCAAAGCGATCGCTGAAGCTACCAAAGTTACTGGCAAATTCCTGCGGGATGTTATGCAACTTAACCAAGAAAGTCGCAATTTCCGCATATTTGCCCCCGACGAATTGGCATCAAATCGTTTGGATGCCGTGTTGGAAGTCACAGATAGAAATTGGGTAGCCGAGATTTACCCTGAAGATGACCACCTTTCCCCCAACGGTCGGGTGATGGAAATTCTCAGCGAACATTGTTGCCAAGGATGGTTAGAAGGCTACCTCCTCACAGGGCGTCACGGGTTTTTCACTTGCTACGAGGCATTCATCCACATCATTGACTCAATGTTCAACCAACACGCCAAATGGTTGAAAACTACCTTAGATATTCCCTGGCGTAGACCGATTGCTTCCCTTAATTACCTACTCTCCTCTCACGTTTGGCGACAAGACAACAACGGCTTCTCGCACCAAGACCCCGGTTTTATCGACCATGTAATCAATAAGAAAGCAGATATCGTCCGCGTTTATTTGCCCCCCGATGCCAACACTCTGCTGTCGGTAACTGACCATTGTCTAAGAAGCCGCAACTATGTCAATGTCATCGTTGCCGGAAAGCAACCAGCATTGCAATATCTCAACATGGATGCTGCTATCAAGCACTGCACCAAAGGCATCGGTATTTGGCAATGGGCAAGCAACGACCAAGACGGCGAACCAGATGTAGTGATGGCTTGTGCTGGGGATGTTCCCACCTTAGAAACCTTGGCTGCTGTAGACATTCTGCGCCAGCACTTCCCTGACTTAAAGGTGCGGGTAGTGAACGTAGTCGATTTGATGACACTACAGCCAAAAAGCGAACATTCCCACGGTTTGAGCGAAAAAGACTTTGATACAATTTTCACCACGGATAAACCCATCATCTTTGCCTTTCATGGCTATCCCTGGCTGATTCATCGCCTAACCTATCGCCACACCAACCATAATAACTTGCATGTGCGTGGCTACAAGGAGGAGGGAACTACCACCACCCCCTTTGATATGGTTGTTCTTAACGATCTCGATCGCTTCCATTTGGTAATTGATGTAATTGATCGCGTGCCCAAACTAGGATCTAGGGCAGCTTATGTCAAACAGCAGATGCAAGATCAGCTGATTGAACACAAGCACTACATTGATAAGTACGGCGACGATATGCCGAAAATTCGTGATTGGAAGTGGCCCTATTAAGAGGGGATGAGGGAGACAAGGGAGACAAGAAGGACAAGGTAAAATTTTCTTCCTTGTCTTCCACTTCTCCGTTGTTTCTTTTTATCGTAAATCAAAGGGTTTAAGACCCCAACAATACAGGTAGCCTGTTCTTGAGCAGAGGGAGAGTTAGAATCTTGTGTATTCACCTCAGAACTCCGTTCATCCACCTCAGAACTCCGTTCATCCACCTCAGAACTCCGTTCATTCACCTCAGAACTCCGTTCATTCACCTCAGAACTCCGTTCATTCACCTCAGAACTCCGTTCATTCACCTCAGAACTCCGTTCATTCACCTCAGAACTCCGTTCATTCACCTCAGAACTCCGTTCATTCACCTCAGAACTCCGTTCATTCACCTCAGAACTCCGTTCATTCACCTCAGAACTCCGTTCATCCACCTCAGAACTCCGTTCATCCACCTCAGAA
>NZ_JABXKM010000020.1 GCF_017115025.1 Nostoc sp. NOS(2021)
TACGAATTACGTTAGCGTAGCGGTAGCGAGTCCGCGTTCGCTTTTAGCGTCTCGTAGAGAGCGTCCTTCCGACTTCCGACTTCTTTAACAGAGTCTCCATTAACTCACCCTTTTGGGTGAGTCATATATCAACCGATCAGATGACCTGAGTGAAGGAAGCTGAGATTAATAATAAAGAGGACTCTATTACTAAAGAACACACATTGCATTTTACCTAAGAATAAGCTGATGAAACTTGTTACCTTAATAAATTCTGCACTTATTTTTGCTTCTATTACTTTTGTACCTGGAATCGCTGGCGCTCAAACAGCTACTACCAACAGTAGTGAAATAGCTATTAACTCTAACAATATACCCAGTAACTCTACTTCTGTTAGTTACCTCCAGCCTTTCAATCTAGTTAATTTTGCTTATCAGGGAGGTCTGAAGCAACACGGGATTCCTAGTGGAAAAACGCTAGTATCTGAAACTCAGAACAGAAATATTATTGCAAAAGATTTGGTGAAGGCTGCTATTAATGCAGATAAATTACCATCACAAGTTTTAAACGACCCAAATTATCTCAGTGCTGTTAATTTACAACTCAACGCATTGCCTGATTATGCTGCTGCTGATTGATTTGATTTTTTTATATCTTTTGAGAAAGCTAAATTTATCAGCATACTATAATTTGTGCGCTTATTACTTATATAAATAAAAGCCTTTTATACATCGTGATCGCTATGTATAAAAGAGAGTTTGATATTGAAGAACAATTTCTAGATTTTGAGATAAGTTGTGTCTATAAATTGTACTGATCCTGTGCTAAAGACACAGAAAATTGTATAATCGACACGCCTATGAACCAAAAATTTCGTTTTCTATAGAGAATGACACAAGTAATTAGATCCGGGAGCCTAAATAACATTGAGTCCATTGAGTTTGAAGAGCGGTGCTTAGAAAAAGCCAGAGAAACAGGCGAAGCCTACGGCGGGCAAAGCCAACGCAATGAGGAAGTCATTTGTTTAGGAAATTTGGGCAATGCTTACCAGTCAATTGGGGAGTACCACCTAGCAATTGAGTGTTATCAGCAGTGGTTGGATATAGCTAGAGAAATAGCCGATCGCTCCGGGGAAGCCAAATCTTTATCTGGGTTGGGCAACGCTTACCAATCACTGGGCAAATACCAGCGAGCGATTGAATTTTATCACCAGTGGTTGAGTATCACCAGGAAAATAGGCGATCGCACTGGGGAAGGCATTTGCTTGGGAAGTTTGGGCAATACTTATGAATACCTGGGCAAGTATGAGCAAGCGATTGAATTGTATCACCAGTGGTTGAGTATCACCAGGAAAATAGGCGATTGGACTGGGGAATGCATTTGCTTGGGAAGTTTGGGCAATACTTATGAATCATTGAGGCAGTACCAACTGGCAATTGAGTTTTACCAGCGATGGTTAGAGCTGACAATATTCATCAGCGATCGCAATGGAGAAGCCATGTCCTTAAGTGGGTTGGGCAGTGCTTATCAGGCTCTGGGACAGTACCAAAAAGCGGTTGAGTTTCATCAGCATTCATTAGAGATCAGAAGGGATATCCATGACCGAAATGGCGAAGCAAACGCCTGGTTTAACTTGGGTCTGGTGTTAGAAAAAATCAATCGACAATCAGAAGCGATGGATGCCTTTTGCAATGCCCGCGAAATCTATCACGCAATGGGACTCGATGCAAGCCTGCAAGATTGTAACCATGCGATTGAGCTTCTTTCTCAAAATCTTCCAAGCGCACCATCTGGCTTCTGGTTTGGGAGATGGTTAAGTCATTTGTCGCAGTTGATCAAAGCTGGTTCTAAACAGTAAAAAGGACAATCAACTGGTGCTGACACCGAGAGTTTTGAATTATAAGTAATTAAACGAACTTGATATAATATCATGTCCGCCCAATCACTTAGGAACGTAGATTAAATAAAATGGAAAATCTTCATCCTGTCTCTAGCTTCCCTCTCCAATATATCGGAGAGGGATTGAGGGTGAGGTAAGCCAGGGACATAAATTGTATATTATTTAATTCTTATTCCTTAGGAAAAGTTTACGAAGACGGATACTTATTGAATACTGCAACTGAGTCCTTGCGATCAAAGGAAAGCACAGAAAACGGGTCTTTTCGATTTCCCATCTCCATCCCAGGAGTGCCTACAGCCATTTGGGGAACAGATAAACCAGCAACATTGGGCTTTTCTTGAAGCAGACGTTTGATGTCGTCTGCTGGGACGTGCCCTTCAATCACATATCCATTAACAATTGCTGTGTGGCAAGATGACAAGTTATCCGGCACGTTGTATTTTTGTTTGACTGTTTCGATGTCAGGCGTAGAAAAATCTGTGATTTTAAAACCCTGTGCCTTTAAATGATCAATCCAGCCGCCACAACAATTACAATCGGGACTGTGATATACAGTGGCATTTAGCGCTGTTGATTTTAATGGTGTCTGTTGATCTTGGATGCGCCTAGTGCTACTTACTAGTTGAACATTAGCTGCAACAGAACTAGGAAAAACAGCTTGAGCATGACTCATCGGAGCAACACTTCCCAAAATGCCCAACACCCCTGCTGTCAGACAAATCATTACTACTGCACGTACCAAGATGGGAAGTAACCATTTTTGCCAGCTATAAATAAACTGTTTGTGCGACATCTGAGACTTCCTAAGTAGAACATTGCATAAAGTTTAAATTGATGGGTAAGCAAGTTCGTAGTCAGGACTTTAGTCCTTATTTTCTAAGCACTTTAGTGCTTACTACAAACCCTTGATTAACTAGCTTGACAAAGTACTACGTCCTATAAAACAAAAGCGATTCCTTATATCAGTCATCATAACTGCAAGCGTAGACGCATAGCAGCTTGTCGCCAGACATCGCTCCATAAAAGCCACTATTACTTACCTAACTGCCACAAAAGGCTGGGGTATTTCAGCTTTTATATTGATTGCCCGTTCATTTGACGCAAGTTTGTCGCCCCGTCAGATTTGCGGTAGAAGTCATTGCAACAGTGCTAGTATGTCAAACATGGACATTTTGTAGCTTCTAAGTTGTCGTTCTGGAAGACAACAACTCTACTATATCAGCCCTCTGTTTTCAAATTCTTGTTTTGGCGAAGGTACTGAATTATTAACTCATTTGCATCAGTAGTAGGACAACAGCAAGCGATAGAATTACTCACTCAGGCTGTCAGACAAAACCGGGTTGCTCCAGCTTATCTATTTGTGGGGCCAGATGGTGTAGGAAGGAGTTTAGCAGCCAGGTGTTTTGTGGAATTGCTATTTTCTAGTGGGATGGGAGTTACTGCGTCTTTACAAAACCGTTTGCGTCAGGGGAATCACCCAGCTTTGTTGTGGGTGCAACCAACGTACCAATACCAGGGACAACGATTAACAGCAACAGAAGCGGCTGAGAAAGGACTGAAGCGTAAGGCACCACCTGTAATTCGGCTAGAGCAAATTCGGGAAATTACCGAGTTTCTCAGTCGGCCACCCTTGGAAGCACCCAGGAATGTGGTAGTGCTGGAAGAAGCCCAAACAATGGCAGAAGCCGCAGCGAATGCTTTACTTAAAACTTTGGAAGAACCGGGACAGGCGACGTTAATTTTAATTGCACCTACACCTGAGTCTGTGTTGCCAACTTTGGTGTCACGCTGTCAACGCATTCCTTTTTATCGTTTAGATGCACAGTCTTTGGCTGTTGTACTTACACAAACTGGTCATCAGGAAATTTTGTCAAATCAGGCAGTGTTGAGTATAGCAGCTGGCAGTGCGGGAAGTGCGATCGCATCTTACGAGCAATTACAAGCTATTCCCCCTGAGTTACTTGAAGATTTGAAAAAAGCCCCTGCTTCTTATCGCAAAGCCTTGGAGTTAGCTAAAAAAATTGATAAAGATTTAGATACAGAAGCACAACTGTGGTTAGTTGATTATCTTCAGCAATTCTACTGGCAGCAGTGGCATCAACCCAAGATCATCAACCAGCTAGAACAAGCTCGTAAATACTTACTTGCTTACGCTCAACCACGGCTAGTTTGGGAATGTCTGCTTTTATCTGTATATCAAAAATAACAAGTGCTTTTATCTTCTGCATTTCATGCACTGAGCGGTTTCAGTCCCCGTGAGGGGATTTGGTTAATGGAAACGTGTGCATTTTCTGAACCTGAGATATACGTTTTCTGTTTCAGTCCCCGTGAGGGGATTTGGTTAATGGAAACTTTGATTTGGAAGCGTCAAGTGCCACAATTTCTGCTAACTGTTTCAGTCCCCGTGAGGGGATTTGGTTAATGGAAACTCCAAGCAGCGATCGCTGAACTTGATAATAAAACAGGTTTCAGTCCCCGTGAGGGGATTTGGTTAATGGAAACCCCTCCTGTGTCGCTAGGGCAAAAGACCAGGGCTTGCGTTTCAGTCCCCGTGAGGGGATTTGGTTAATGGAAACTCTAGGTGACATTTTCCCTTTTTCATTGGCTTCTAGCACAGTTTCAGTCCCCGTGAGGGGATTTGGTTAATGGAAACTGGTGAAAATGACACCCAGTACAAAATACAGGGACAAAGTTTCAGTCCCCGTGAGGGGATTTGGTTAATGGAAACACAAATGCAAGTATGGCTAAATTCTGGAGTTGAAAAGTTTCAGTCCCCGTGAGGGGATTTGGTTAATGGAAACTGTCTTGGTGGACCTTGTGCATAAGTTCCGCCATCGGGGTTTCAGTCCCCGTGAGGGGATTTGGTTAATGGAAACCTGGTCTGAGCAACATCAGGCATGGGTCGCTTGCCGTTTCAGTCCCCGTGAGGGGATTTGGTTAATGGAAACAATATATTTTTATTAACTCTGAGGATGATGAACCGATTGTTTCAGTCCCCGTGAGGGGATTTGGTTAATGGAAACAGTTTATTTAGTGGCTACTTTGATTGTGATTTTGTAGTGTTTCAGTCCCCGTGAGGGGATTTGGTTAATGGAAACTGTCTTATTCGGCATTGTTTTGCCGTATATCTTCTCGTTTCAGTCCCCGTGAGGGGATTTGGTTAATGGAAACTAACATAAATGATAAGGTTTGGTTGGATAGTGATTGTTTCAGTCCCCGTGAGGGGATTTGGTTAATGGAAACCGCTCGGTGCTGAAACCTAACGAGAGCAAGCTTCCTGGGAATGGTTTTGGCAGATCGAAAATTTTAGCCATTTTCAGCCTACCTTATTGCAAGTAATTTGCAACTTCCCGCATTTATGAAACGCTGTAGTTATTCATTTGTCAAGGTTCTGGCGATTTTGGCAGATCCCCCAGGCTTTTAGCCCCCGCTTCGACTTGCCAAACATCAAGCTGATACACCAATCATAATACTATTGTTTGCTCTTGTCCAGGAATTTCGGAACCGTATGTAATTGTTCGCTTGATTGCGCCGGCATCAAGTACATACAATCGTACCGAATCCTCTTCAGGCTTAACCAGTTTTTCTATCTTGGTTTGCAGTCTAGGAAATTGTATCGCTGTTAAAAAAGACTCAAAAACGCTGTATTGTGTCCATTTCGCGTAACCAGACAACATCTTACAGCAGAATTCAGGAGTCAGAATACCCTACGGGAAGCAAACTACAGAATTCAGAAAGAAAACACCCTTTATACCTGGTTTTGAGACTTATACCATTTCTTTTTGAAGATGCGCCTATAGAACTTACCCAAAACCGCGAGGGGCAATTCATGAATTGCCCCTACGTGAATAAAGCGCAGCCTCACATAGAATTGGTATTAGAAGATGTTTTAAAAGTATTGGGCGAATATAATTCGCTACTACATAAGCGCTTGCAATACGGTTCGGTTAAGGTGCATAGGCTTTAAAGATCCCCCTTAGTCCCCCTTAAAAAGGGGGAAATAGAGCGATTTTTAGCCCCCCTTTTTTAAGGGGGGTTGGGGGGATGGTGTCTTATGCGAACCGTATTGGCCGCGCTTGTAGTTCAATCGCTCGCCGATAATATTAACGTGAGTTCGACAAGTCTTATTTGACCTCTCCCCCAACCCCTCTCCGACGCCCAGAGGGGAGCAAAAAGCTTAATTTTTCGTTGCTCCTCCCTTTCCGTTTCGGAGAGGGAGGCTGGGAGGGAGAGGTTTATCGAACTCACGTTAATATTAATAAAGGAGAAAAGTTTTCCCCTCTCATCAGGAATTTATCTGGTAAAACTTGTTTAGAGATTCAAGAAGAACGAACATTATTAGAAGCAAGCCTGATTAATTCTTCAACATTGTTTGAGATTGTATTGCAAATTGCATTTAAAGGTAAGTCATTGGGATCAAACCCAAAAGGTTCTTCGATTTCTGAGCCAATTTGTTCAATACTTAATAATGTAAAACTTACAAAAGCCATTATTATACCAGTCCACCAATTTAAAAAGCTAACAATTTCTAAAGGTAATATCAGACAAAAAATTAACAACAATTGTCTGAGTTTAATAGTATATATCAAAGGCAGTGGCGTTTTTAAAATGCGTTCGCAACCACCTAAAATATCTACTAAATCATCTACACAGTTATGTAAAGTAGTCAGTTGATAGACATTTAGACAATTCCGGTCATGCTGATACTGCAAGTAATCTCCTATCCAGTAAACAATTTGTAGTGAGGGATGATTACTATCTTGGAGTTGTAAATATTGTTTTTCAGACATTAAGGATGCTAACTGGGTGTCTAAAGGTACTGATCTTAGATGTAACTTCATTGCAACTGCAAAAGCAGTTACTAACCGCAGTATTGCTTCTTTTTCTAATCTATCTTGCGGTGTCTTCTCTTTAACTATTATCCAAATTCCCCGCGTTAAGTTTCGAGATGTATTAACTAAACCTCCCCATAGTTGACGACCTTCCCAAAATCTCTCATGGGCTGTATTTGTCCGAAAAACTAATAGTAATGTAAAACCAATATTAAAACTTAAGACAGCATTAGTAAGAATACTGCTGGAATTTGAAAATGCTATTGGTAATCCTAAATGATAGAGAAATGATATTAAAATTCCATATGCAGTACAAAAAAGTACCCAAGGAAGAATGATCGAAATAATTGACCTTTCAAGCCGAAGAGTGACTTGAAGCCAGTTCAATTTTTCGCCTTTGTAAAGGTGATACTTTTCTATTAAAGAGTTTTTGGAATTATTTTGAAAATAGTTTGGTGGTTTCATGTTGGTAAGGTTTGACGATTACATCAATTAGCAAACTAACTTTTTTAGCTAAAGTTATCTTGCTTAAGCAAGATATGTGCAAAATGTAGGTTTCCAGATAGCGACCGTCATGCAACTATAATCAACACTGGCAACACATAAACTGACTGTAGGGACGTACACCTGTACATTGGTGTCAACTTAAGGTGAAAGTTAGTCTAGAAGCAGCATTTAGAGATTGTCTCGTTCCCAGTCTCCGACTGGGAATGCATTCCGAGGGGCTGCCGCCTGAAGACTTGCGGCAGAGCCGCAATGAGGGGCATTTCCAGCCAGAGGCTGGAAACGAGGTTTGTAAAAGGGTTTTGGTTTAAGTTGACACCAATGACACCTGTACACCCCTACCTATGTATTTGTATCAGCTATTTCGTTAAACTGTATAATTAGGCAAATATGATCTGAGGCAATGTGCAACTTAGAGTTGATCATTGCAATATTCTGGTGCGTGGAAGAGTTGCTGACAGAAGAACTTTTACAATTTTTGCCCTGCGTAAATCGATCGCACTTCGCCGTTACGCCGGATGACAGCTTCGCCATTACTAACATCTACTAATGTCCAACCACTTGAGCCAATACTTTCACCCATATTGATGCGGCGAGTCACGCCATCAATTTTAAACAAAGCAGCAGATTTGTTGCCTAACTCTAGCAATCCCTCTAAGGTATTAGTAGGAGCATCCGCGATCGCAGTTGGTGGAAATACTTGTTCCTGGGTAATAGTTGGTTCTGATTCTGGTGCGAGTGCTTCACGCAATGGAACTACTGGTAATTCAGGCAGAGGGTTAGGTCTTTGCCGCACTTTAATGGGTGCTGTTTTCGTTGCCACAGGTTTGAGTTCGCCTCGTACAGCCGCAGCAAAGTTGACGGTTACAGGCTTGGCAGCTTGTCGCACTGTATTCAGGGCAGTTTTCACAACATTTGGTTGATATCCCTTTAACGCCTTGGCAACTTGTGGTAAAAGTGTGGGAGTCCCAGGAATCGCCGGGAGCGCATAACGCATTGGCGACGGCGCTTGATAAACGGGGACATAGATGCGCTCAACCACACTTCCAGAACGGTTAGGGACTGGAGGAAGTGCTGATAGATTACTAGTTGTTTGCTCGTTACCAAGGGCTATTTGGTTAGTATTTGCCTGACTGGAGAATTCCGGCCTGACAGATTTTTGATTGCTTTTTGTTTCTTGCTTGTCTATAACTGCCAGCGCTCCGAGCATGTAGTCAACTAACTCTGCCTCAATTTCTGTTTTTACAGGCAACTGTGACTGCGGTTGCGGCATTAGAAGAACCGACTCAGGCAATTTGGTATTTAAAAGATATATGACTCCAGACTGTACCAGGTAGATAATACCAGCGATCGCCACGCCTAAAGTTGTTCCCACAATCAGTAGTTTGGCCAAAGTACGACTACTTTTCTGACGTTTTCTACTAACTACTTTAACGGTACTCAATTGCTTGTGGTTATTTTGAGCAACTGACTGTACTGGCTGGTTCAGTGTGGGTATCGTAACTGTTTGCACAGGCACGTATTCTGAAGGCGACTGGCGTTGAGTTCGGGAGGAAACCCCAGCAACAGACTGGCTCCAGTTGTTCTGAGTACTGTAGCTAACGGTTTGAGAAGGCAGATTACCACTAACATCCAGAATGTCGTCGATATCGGCAAAGAGTTCATCCATTAGACCATCAGCATAGTTTTCTATCGACCAAGGCTCGTTGGCGATTAAATCTTCTGATGGTTCCGGTACAATTATGAGACGAGGACGGGTGCTGGCTTCTTGTAACATAGACGTTCTATCTTTGTTGCTAGGACGGAGAAACGCCGCCCCTACTACCTGGAAATTAGGATTATTAATCAAACATCCAATCCCCCGTCCTATTGAGGCGAGTTGATTGAGCGGTGGTATTAAACCCAACTTTCATCTGGGGATTGTTGATGATGGCAGTACTAATAGTTATGTCATCTATCATACCAATCTCCCTCCCTACTACTATACTCAGTCTTAATCAACTTTGTATTAAGCTAACGCTGGAAACTGCGACCGGCTCTTGCTTCTACCCAATTCTAGATATAATAATAAGGCGTTGATATCCGCTGGGTTTACACCACCGATACGTGCAGCTTGACCAAGAGTGAGTGGTTTTACGTGGGTCAGCTTTTCCCGTGCCTCTTTGGAAAGAGTATCAATTGTTGTGTAGTCCAAATCCCCAGGTAATTTGCGGTGCGCTTGGCGGGCAATTTGGTCAATCTGATTTTGTTGTCTAGCGAGATAGCCAGCATACTTGATGTCAATTTCTGCGCCTTCTTTCTCGGCGCGGTTCAGGTTGGGGTTTCCCAATCCGAATCTGTCGAGATCAACGTAATGGAATCCCGGACGGCGCAGTAAGTCATTCAGGGTAATGGAACCTTTAATTAATTGCTGGGTATTAGATGCGATCGCTATACCAATTTCATCATGTTCTTTGACGCGTGTAACTTGCAATCTTTGTTTTTCTGTGATAATATTTGCTTGTTTTTGGGTAAATAGATCCCAACGGCGATCGCTAATTAAACCAATTTCCCGTCCCAAGGGTGTCAAGCGTTGGTCGGCATTATCAGAACGCAACAGCAATCGATACTCTGACCTACTGGTAAGCATCCGGTAAGGTTCCCGCAAGTCTTTTGTACACAGGTCATCAACTAGCGTCCCAATGTAACTTTGCTCACGGGCAAAAACAATCATTTCTTGAGAGCGAACAAATCGAGCGGCGTTAATTCCCGCCACCAGCCCTTGAGCTGCGGCTTCTTCATAACCTGTCGTGCCGTTAATCTGCCCAGCACAAAACAGCCCCGCAATCTTCTTAGTCATCAGTGTGGGGTAACACTGAGTTGCTGGTAAATAGTCATATTCCACAGCATACGCCGGACGCAGCATCACACATTTTTCCAAACCGGGGAGAGTCCGCAACATCTGCAATTGCAAATTTTCTGGCAAACCTGTAGAAAACCCTTGAATATACAGTTCAGGTATATCTCTTCCTTCTGGTTCAATAAAAATTTGATGGCTTTCCTTATCGGCAAAGCGCACAATCTTATCTTCAATACTGGGACAATAACGCGGCCCTTTGGCTTCCACCCAACCGCCATAGACGGGCGACAGGTGCAAATTCTCCCGAATTAGGCGATGGGTTTCGGCAGTTGTGCGGGTGATGTAGCAAGGCAATTGTTCCCGTTCTACCCACACATCTGGGTCAAAACTAAACCAGCGCACATCTTCATCCCCAGGCTGGATGAGCATTTTACTATAATCTACCGATCGCTTGTCTACCCGTGCGGGAGTTCCAGTTTTCAGCCTTCCGGTTTCAAATCCCAGGCGATTGAGAGTTTGTGTCAATCCCTCAGCCGCAAATTCCCCAGCGCGTCCGGCTGGCATTGATTTGTTACCGACCCAAATTTTGCCTCCCAAGAAGGTGCCAGTTGTCAAGATGACTGCTTTAGATTGGAACCCTACACCAAAATAAGTTTCAACGCCGATGACTTCACCGTTAGCGCCCAGCACTAAATCTGTGGTCATACTTTCGCGGATTGTCAAGTTTTCTTGATTCTCGACAATACTTTTCATCACTGCTGCGTATTCGCGCTTGTCCGTCTGGGCGCGTAATGCCCAAACAGCAGGCCCCCGTGAAGAGTTGAGGATACGTTTTTGTAAGTAGGTGCGGTCTGCTACTTTACCAATTTCTCCGCCGAGTGCATCTACCTCATGGGTTAACTGGGATTTGGCCGGGCCACCCACTGCGGGATTACAAGGTTGCCAAGCGATTCTATCCAAGTTGAGCGTCAATAGCAAGGTACGACAACCGAGGCGGGCAGAGGCGAGAGCTGCTTCGCAACCGGAGTGACCTGCACCGACGACTATGACATCAAAAGCGTCTTGGAATTCAACAGAATTGTGCATGGTCATACTTACAGGATCGACAAGCTTAGAGTTCTTTTCAATTTTAACTGTTCCAGTGGTTTCCGGGAGGTATCTTTCTGATAATAAAGTTATCAAATTTACTAGTACTCAATTAGAGATGAGTTTCTTTTTTTTAACTTGAGTAATCAGTCAAAAATCTCATCTTTTTTAAGAATCGTGGTCATGTTCCGGTTTATTTCTCCCAGCTATTTTTCAGATGGTTAACCAACAACACAAATTAATTTATTACGGATATATATTAGATATCTTGCACAAGTTACATATAGCAGTTCTCGTTTGGATGCAATACCCGGTAGGGTCACAAGATTGCTCATTGGTGTCAACTTAAGCCAAAACCCTTTTACAAACCTCGTTTCTAGCCAGAGGCTGGAAATGCTCCTCATTGGGCTGGTGCCGCAAGTCTTGAGGCGGCAGCCTCTCGGAATGCATTCCCAGTCGGAGACTGGGAACGAGACAAACGAGACAATAGCTTAAGTTGACACGTATGAGCAATGTTCCCTACGAATGGTCTGTATTCTATGCAATTGATAACCGCTATAGAACCATAGAACAACACCAATGAATTATCGGTGTTCATCTCTATCATCTGTGGTTTCAAATCATCAATAACAGATGATTGCCAGAAGCGCATTACTTTTATTCTTAAACCAATTAAGCAAGCATTTAAAAATGAAACTCACTATCAAGAAGAAAAAAAATATTACTAGAGTGATCAGAAAAGCAACTTTCATCAGTATAGTTATCTTTATGGTTTTTGCTTTAGTAGCTAGTAATGAGATTACCAATAACCAATTGGGTAGAACTGCTCAACCATTAAACGGATGCTTGAGTACTGATTCATTACCTTGTACAGATCCTTCTCAAGAGACAATATTACAACCATTCATTCCCAACCCAGAATTAAATAATCAACAGCGTTTTTTATCTGCGATCGCTAGGAAGTTACCGACAATTCCCCAGCCTGGTACTTATGAATATATTTTGCTGCGGGCCTATGGCGCAGTCTTTGTAAATCCAGATGTCGGGATTAAACTGCCGCCAAAAGATATCTTTGCTAACGAACAAGAAACCCAAGAGTTTCAAACTACTTTAACAATGGGTCTTGTTGATGGCACTAAAGACTGTTACTTACAAAAATCGGCGGCTGATGCTTTAAGTAAAGCGCAAATCCAACAAAAGATCCCGCTAAAATCTGGTTATGGTTCTGGTGATTGTACTCGCACTTTCAACACGAATTTTAAATTTTGGCATAAATATGCTAACGATCAAATTCTGGCAAAAGTTCAACAGGGCAAAGAAACAAAAATTCTCGGTTTAGTTGCACCTCCGGGAACTTCACAACATTTGTGGGGATTAGCAATTGATTTACGCATATCAAATCAAAAACAGAGAAAATCTCTGAATCAAAATGGTTGGTTTCAAACTGTAGAAAACGATGTTCCCCATTGGACTTATGTGGGTTTATCTGAAGATAATTTACCTCTGTTTGGTTTTAACAAACAAATTGTCCGGGGCATTACTTATTGGATTACGCCACTTTAATTGTTAGATAGCATGAAAACTTGGGAATACTAACCTAAAATATGTATTGTCAAGGGATTTAACTATGCCAAACCAAGCTGTTAACCAGGAACAAACCTTCCTGATCGATTTATTAAGAGCGGCTTATCAAAATCAGGAAATATATCCAATTCTGCAACATAACTTAAGCAAACTCAATGATAATTTAGCTTTAATGTTGCGAAAATGGGTAAGCGAGCGCTTTGCTCAAGAACCTGCCAAGGGTATTAATATAGCCAGAGTGGTTGTCAAACTGAGTACCATTATTCAAGGCTTTGAGCAAGGGAACCCTGCGAGTAATTTAGAAATTGCGATCGCTGGTTATGAAACAGTTTTACAAGTCTGTACCCGTGAGGCTTTTCCCAGAGAATGGGATATTGTCCAGCAAGCTTTGGTAACTGCTTATCAGCAACGCCAGCAAATTTTTTCCAGAAACATGGCGGAACTCCGGGAGCAGACTGTTCAAACCCAGAGTCAAATCAATACATTAACTGAAAAATTGCAGCAGGAATTAGAACAAGCAAAGCTGCAAATTAATGATTTAACAACAGTAATTACACAATTAGAACCCAAAAAAGTAAATTCTGAGTTCAAGACAGAAATAACGTCTTTAATAGCTGAGTTTAAAGACTTAAAGCAGCGTCAAATTTGTGTAGAGCAGTTTACTACTACAGCTAACGTTTCACCGAAAATTGAGCAGTTCAACACAGCTATTTTCTATGATATTGAGAACTTAACAATGGGTAGAAACAATCCCAACTTAAACTTTTCTTTAAAAGAAATTCAAACAAATCTCGAAAAGACTACCTTAGTTAATAAAATTGCTATCCAATGCGCTTATGCTGACTGGAGTGATTCTCGATTAAGGCTACTCAAGAATGAGATTCAAGAACTTGGCATTGAAGCAATTCAAATTTTTGATTATAGTCACAAACGGAATGCAGCAGACATGCAACTAGCTATTGATGTCATGGAATTAGCTCAGAGTCGTCCGACACTGCAAGTTTTTGTAATTGTATCAGGTGATGGTGCATTTGCCGCTTTAGCTAAAAAGCTCCATGAATATGGAAAGACTGTAATTGGATGTGCTTACGAAGGACAAATTAATCGTATTCTTAAGTCTGTTTGCGATCGTTTTATCCCTATACCTGCTCCTCATATTCAAATCCCCACACCCTCACCTAGTTTGACACCTTTAAAAAGGGGATAAATGCTGAGAGGATGTTTAAAAAGTTGTATGTAAAGTATACTAGCCGGGCGACTAGAAGTCGCGGCTACACGAGACAAAACCCACCTCCGTGGGTTAAAAATCCTTGATTTTCTCTTAGTCCACGGAGGTGGACTTTGTTTGTGTAGTAGCGAATTCTATTCGCCCAATACTTTTCAAACATCCTCTGAAATAGAGTTATTAGAATGCGTTACGAGTTTAACCTAACGCACGACTAGACAAAGTAGTGTGTGATTATGGAGTTGCCTTTGAGGGTGTCGCGGTGGTTTTGCGGGTGCGTTTGCTTTTGCGAAGACCACCCGCCATTTCATATTCACTGCTGTCTGTGCCGTAAGTAAATGCAATTGCAATTAGCATTTTATCAGTCAAGTCAGTTAAAGTTTTTTCCAATTCATCCATATTGGTTTTAGAAGAGTCAATCACAGATAGAGCAGTGTTATAAGCATCAATTTTGATGCGTAATTGCTGACTGATTTGGGTTATGTTTTGCACGTTGCGAGTATCTCCAAAATCCATATCAGGATTAATTGCTCTGAGTCCAGCAAGTCTTAATTCAGCTTTTTCTAGAGCGCGGTATGTACGTTTTTGACGCGGCATATATACATTCTTTTTATTGTCTTCTAGAGCTAGCTTGCCTTATTAAAGCTAGATTTTGGTTCAGTAGAATCCACACAAACTAGTAGCGAGTTTAATATTGATCCCAGCAATATTAACTAAAAGCACGATGTTACAGCAGAATTCAGGAGTCAGAATACCCTACGGGAAGCAAGCTACAGAATTCAGAAGTAAAACACGCTTTATACCTAGCTTTAAGACTTAATATCATGTCCGCTTGATTACTTATTAAACCCAAAGAACCCCACCCCGCCAAAGCGTAGCTTTGTCTTCCCTAAGAGCTTGCGGGGCTACGGTGTATACACAAGTCGAATTACCCCCCTTAATCCCCCCTTAGGGGGGAAACGAATTACCCCCCTTAATCCCCCCTTATAAAGGGGGGAAACAGGAAATTTAGTTC
>NZ_JABXKM010000263.1 GCF_017115025.1 Nostoc sp. NOS(2021)
CCAATGCCCAATGCCCAATGCCCAATGCCCAATGCCCAATGCCCAATGCCCAATTCATAGTTCAATTACTGCCTTAACTTGCATATTGGTTAAGGTGGCAGCTTTTCGGCTGGAGGCTTCATCTAGTCGGATATGGACTTCTACTACTCTGTTGTCGATATTGCTGACGGGATCTGTGTTGATGACATTCTGCCGTCGCACTTGCAAGCCTTTGCGATCTACGATTCCCTGCAATTCAATCGGGAGGTAATCACCAAGTACTTGCACTTGCTGCCCTGAATGCACTTTGCCGATATCGCTTTCGTAGACTTCGGCTATGACATACATCTGGTTGGTTTGTCCGATATCAGCAATGCCATCATTTGATACCAATTCCCCAGGATGGGTATGGATCTCAAATACCTGTCCATTTTGGGGCGATCGCACCTCAGCCTGATTAAGATTAATTTTTGCCAGATTCATGGCTGCTACGGCACGATTGACTTCTGCTTGAGTAACCTCTACATCCACTCCGCGCACTTCGGCGATTTCATCGAGTCTTGCTGTGGCTTCTTTTACCTGTTGCTGGCTAGTTGATTGGGTACGATTTAATTGTGCCTGTGCTTCTTGCAGGCTTTTTTGGGCGGTTTCCAAGTTTAAACGCTTGCTATCCCGTTGGGAGGCGGAAATTGCGCCCTGTTGAGATAATTGCTGATAGCGTTCGTCTTCTGCTTGGGCGTTACGCACTTCGGCTTGGAATCGCTCAATTGTCGCTGCTTGGGCATTAATATCACCTTGGCGTTGTGCTTCTAGGCTGGCGATCGCAGCTTTTTGGGCGGCAATTTCCCCGCGTTTAGCACCTGCTTGGGTGCGGTTTAGGTTTGCCTGGGCTACTTTCACTTGTTCCTGTGCCTCTTTTAATGCTGCTTGCAGGCGATCGCGACTGTTCAAAATCGCAATTACCTGTCCCGCCTTGACTCGATCTCCCTCCTTCACTAACAACTTTTCTACCTGACTTCCTTCCGCAGACACCGCAGCAGAGAGTTTTATTACCTTTCCCTGTGGTTCAATCCACCCTAAAGCTGTTACCGTTTTTAACTGTGGCAATTGTGTTGCTGGCACTTGTGCCTCTGGATTTGCATAATTTCGCCAGCGTTTTACTATATAAAAACTTATTCCGCCAACCAATAAAGATGCAATTATACCTATAGCAACGGATGGACGCAGAATAGACTTAGGGAACGTTCTGTACCCTAGCTTTGAGTTTCGCACCATAGATTACCTCTTAACTAGTGGCGCAGAAAAAAATAAATAGATTAAGCTTTTCTCCTTAGCTCTTTGCTAATTTTTAGTTATTGTTTATTTATCGATTCCAAGTTCATAAACAAATGGAAATTGTTGAGAATTTACCAATATACTGCGATTTAGCTGGATAAGATAACAACAAGTCACTCTCCAGTATTAAGAGACTTATGTTCTTGACGAACTACTTTTGTTTTTTGAAAGTACTCAGGTATCGTAAACGGTTTCAAAAATACGGGTTGTAACAGCGCCAACAATCAACAGAGAAATTCAGTTAAAAGGTAATATTTTTTGTCATCAAAACAAAATAAATTCAAATTAATAAAAAATGTATTTTGATTTGATATTTATATAATTATTAGTGATATATTTAACTCCTGAAAGTTCTTTTTCGGAATTGTCTTTTAAATTGATCAACCCATTTGCTACCAATAACTTCAGTGCGCGATCGCCATTGTCTCGTTAAGAGTCTCTGGGTGGAAACGAGGTTTAAAAGGGGTTTGGGCTTAAGTTGACACGCATGATCATTGCTGTGCCCCGATGAATTGTCTGTATTCTATGCAATTGAGAACGGTTATATATTCTATTTAGGACTGACGCAAAACTACACCCTAGTAGGGGCAATTCATGAATTGCCCCTCAATACGGTTCGGTTAAGGTGCATAGGCTTTAAAGATCCCCCTTAGTCCCCCTTAAAAAGGGGGAAATAGAGCGATTTTTAGCCCCCCCTTTTTTAGGGGGGTTGGGGGGATCGTGTCTTATCCGAACCGTATTGAATTGCCCCTAAGAAAAAAATCAGGATTTCGGCTATTGTTTGCGTAAGTCCTGTATTTTTTCTGGATTTGAAAATCCTTCAATCTTTTCGGAGGGATTCCAGCAATTTAAAACGCCATATTACCTGTGAAGAATAGTTTAAAATTTGTAACATTAACGAGGTTTATCTAATTACTCAGGTTGATCACAAAGACCTAAACACATCTGACTAAATTAGAAATCGCCATGAGCAATTCCTCTGGGGCTACAGGTTTAACTATGTGCTGTTGAAACCCTGCTCTTAGTGCTTGCTGCTGATCGATTTCGCCTGCATAAGCAGTCAGAGCGATCGCGGGAATCTGTTTTGCCCCTACTTCTGCCTCCAGAGTCCGCACCTGTTGTATCAGCATATAGCCGTTCATTTCTGGCATCCCAATATCGCTGAGTAAGATATCTGGCTTTGACTGTGTTAGCGCTTGTAATGCTTCATTTCCTGATGCTACTGCGGTGACGATCGCTCCAAACTCCTCAAGCACAAAGCTGAAAAAGTCGCGGGTATCAGCATTGTCATCTACAATCAGGACTTGTAGACCCATGAGGGGAGAGAAAACAGGAACGGCAGTTGAGGAATCTATATTCGTGTCATCCTTAATTGTTGCACTGTTCTTGATCAGTGGGAACCTAACTGTGAAGATAGCTCCCTGCTCCTCGCCAAGACTTTCGGCGCAAACCGTTCCACCGTGCATCTCAACCAAGTGACGAGCGATCGCTAGACCTAACCCTAGCCCACCAAACTTTCTAGTTGTGGTACTGTCACCCTGACGGAAATAGTCAAACACATGAGGTAGGAAGTCAGGGTGAATGCCCTTACCTGTATCGCTGACGGTAATCTGCGCTTGGGCGTCGATACACTCCAATCGCACATTTACTTGTCCTCCAGTGGCTGTGAATTTGACGGCATTTAATAAAAGGTTCCAGAAGACTTGCTGTAAGCGAACTGAATCACCCAGAACTTTCCCCACAGTCGGATCAAGCATCGTCTGAATTTGAATGGTTTTAGCCTCTGCTGCCAAACGCACTGTGTCCATTGCGGCTTCAATGGTGGATACCAAATTGACTGGCATCATGTTGAGGTTGAGTTTGCCTTGGAGGATGCGAGAAACATCTAGCAAGTCTTCAATTAGTTGAGCTTGTAATTTGGCATTGCGTTCAATGGTTTGCAGTGCTTTTTTGAGCGCTGTCTCATCAAATTTACGGCTCTGCAACAGTTTTGCCCAACCGAGAATCGGATTCAGCGGCGATCGCAGTTCATGGGAAAGTACTGCCAAAAACTCATCTTTTATCCGGTTAGCAGCCTCTGCTTCCTCCCTGGCTCTTTGCTCAAGTTGCAAAAGGCGATCGCGTTCTGATTCGGTGCGTTTGCGATCGGTGATGTCAGTTAGCATCGCGATCGCCCCTAAGAACTCATTTTGTTCACCAAAAATCGCTCTTGTAGAAATCAGTGTCCAGATATACGAACTATCCTTGCAGCGCAATCGACCTTCTTTAAGATCACTCCCTTCTCCCTTGAGCCACTTTAGTATCTCTTCGGCTGCTATACCACCATCAGCCTGATCCATAAAATCAAATATGGAACGACCAAGTATTTCTTCTGCCGGATAACCCAACATCTGCAACATCCGCTGATTCACGAACTCTGTTCGAGCTTGAGAGTCAATCATCCAGATTCCCTCATAAGAGGTATCAACAATTCGGCGATACTTGGCTTCACTCTTCTGTAAAGACTCCTCTGCTTGCTTGCGCTCACGCCGCTCTTTAGCTTCCCGCAATGCCCGTTGCACTGAGGGAACTAAGCGCCCTAGTCGTTGCTTTAACACATAATCGGTTGCACCAGTCTTCAAAGCTTCGATCGCCAATTCTTCGCCCAACGCGGCAGAGACAAAGATAAAAGGAACCTCTGGAGTGCGATTTCGGGCAATTTCCAGAGCCGAAATTCCATCAAAAGATGGCAGGGCATAATCAGCAAGAATTAAATCGAAAGTCTCTGCTTCCAGAGCAGCCAGGAAATCAGCGCCGGTTTCAACTCGTATCAGTTCGCAATCAATTCCCCCTTCCGTTAACATCGCTTGGGTAAGCTCTGCATCTAACAGACTGTCTTCCAAAAGGAGGAAACGGAGGACATTCATCAGTTACTCTCCTGTTGACGATGAGGTGCGGCAGGTAAAGCACCAACGGGAGGCTGATTGATCACTGCCCAAAACAGTCCAACACCCTTAATCGAATCGACAAAATCATGGTAATCTACTGGCTTAACAACATAGGCATTGACCCCTAACTCGTAGCATCGAACTAAGTCTGGCTCCTCACGGGAAGATGTCAATACGACTACTGGAATTACTCGCATAACTGGGTCAGATTTGAGTTGTACCAGTACTTCTAGTCCATCGACTTTAGGTAATTTCAAATCCAGCAGCACTACAACAGGATACCCTTCCATTCGCAACCGAAACAACCCCCGGCGATAAAGATAATCTAGTGCTTCCTCTCCATCACGTACCACCACCACTTCGTTGGCGAGATGATTTTCCGACAAGGCAGCTAGGATTAATTCTGCATCGTTGGCACTGTCTTCAATCAGCAGAATTCGCTTGAGTTCTTTCATTCACTCTTTTTTGTCAACAACTTAGGCAGTGAGAAATAAAAGGTGGCTCCACTGTTAACTACAGCATCTGCCCAGACTCGACCATTATGCCGATGAATAATGCGTTGTACGTTTGCCAATCCAACACCAGTGCCTTCAAATTGTGGGTCGCTATGCAGGCGTTGAAATACTCCGAATAGCTTGTGGACATATTGCATATTAAAGCCTACGCCGTTATCTTGTACAAAAAAGACAACTTCGTTTTGATTGTCAGCACTTCCAACAGTAATTTCTGCTGAATTTTGAGTCTGGGTGTATTTTACGGCATTCCCCATGAGGTTGCGAAGCACGAGCCGCAGCATGGAGGGGTCGCCCTGCACTTCTGGCAGTGACTCGATGTGCCAATGGATTATCCGTCCTGGGGTTTCTGTGATCAAATCGCGTTTGATCTCTTGCACCAATTCCTCCATATTCAGGTTGATGTAGCGCATTTCGGTGCGCCCCATGCGAGAAAATGTCAGCAACTCATCGATCAGTATTCCTGCCTGTTTTGCAGTTTGGGCGATGATCCCCAAATAGCGCTGACTCGTTTCATCTAAACTTGTTGAGCTATGCCGCTTCTGAAGCAATTCTATAAATCCGGCGATGTGGCGAAGCGGTGCCCGCAAGTCGTGAGAGACTGAATAGGAGAAGGATTCGAGTTCCTTGTTAGCGGCTTGAAGTTGGACAGTGCGCTCTTGAATCCGTTGCTCCAGCATTTCGTTGAGTTGTTGCAGGGCGGCTTCGGCAACTTTGCGATCGTGAATGTCGCTGGCGATGCCCACCCACTTGATAATCTGTCCGCTTTGATCTCGAAATGGTAAGCCCCGCACAATATGCCAACGATAGCTACCATCAGAAACTTGACGGAAGCGAATTTCTACTTCGTAGTTTGTAGCGTTAGTAACAGCCTGCGTCGTAGTGTTAAAGACGCGATCGCGGTCATCGGGATGAATGACATAAATCCAGCCATAGCCAGCCGTCTGCTGCATTGTCAGTCCGGTGTAGTCTAACCAGTATTGATTGCAATAGGTAATACCACCATCGCTATTGCCCATCCAAATCGCCTGTGGTGACACTTCCGTTAAAATTCGGTATCGCTCCTCGCTGTCACGTAGCGCTTCTTCTGTCAACTTGCGATCGTGGATATCAACACAGGAGCCGATATAACCGAGAAACTCCCCTGTTGGTGCCAAGCGTGGCACACCAGTATCCAAAATCCAACGGTGTTCGCCATCAAAGCGTCTGAGGCGATATTCCATTGTAAATTTTTGTCGGGCATCAAAGGCATTGATGTATGTATCTAAGCAACGCTGAAAATCATCGGGATGAACATTTTCAGCCCACCCATTGCCCATCTCTTGCTCTAGAGTCCGCCCGGTAAAATCTAGCCAGGGTTTATTAAAGTAGTTACAAAGTTTGTCAGTGCCGGACATCCACACCAGTACAGGAGCGGTGTCTGTCATCTGGCGAAAGCGGGCTTCACTTTCACGCAACGCTGCTTCTGCCTGGTTGCGGTCGCGCAGCGCAGCTTGCTGTTCGCTGATGTCAGTGATCAACGCCGCATACCCTTCAACGATTCCCTGTTTATTAAACTGAGGAACGTAAATAGCATTAATGTAGCGTGTGCCACCATCTTTATAAGGAATTTGACTTTCAAAAGTGACCTGCTCTCCTGCCAGTACTTGTTCCACATAGGGACGAAACACTTGATATGCGGATTCACCCACAACTTCCCAAAGATGCTTTCCATAGATTTCTGCCGCCGGATGCCCAAACCACTCTTCATAGGCTCGGTTGTTGAAGCGGTAGCGTTGTTCTGAATCTACAAAGGAAATCAGAACGGGCAGCGTATCTGTAATTAAGTGAAGTTCTGTATCTCGTTGCCGCAGTGCTTCTTCATTGGATTTTGTTAAGCGATCAAACCGTGTTTCACTTTCGCGTAGTGACTTCAGACTTGCCTCAGCTTGCCGTTGGGCTGTGCGGCGTGATTCGTTGAGCGAGCTGATTAACCCTGCTGTCAGTATGAACACGACCAGTGGGATTACAATATTCAGATTTGTAATGTTCAGCGGATAGAGTGGCTTGAAAAAGAAGTAATTGATTGCCAAAGTAGATAAAACTGTTGCAACTAACCCCGGAGCCAAGCCACCGTACCAGGCACTCACCATCACCGCAGCAAAAAACAGCGCCGCAGGTGTCGCGGTAAGGTATGGATTAAGTAGCAGGGTTGCCCCCAGTGCTAAAGCAACGGATAGCAAAGCAATACTATAGTGCAGCAGTTGCTCCTGGATGAATGCGCTCTTGTCTCTACCGCCAGCAAAGATGTTTTGGGGTTCAAATGCTCTGGCCTTATGACTCATAACCCTACTTTGCTTCTGGAAAATACTGATTTAGCAGGCTTTTGCCGGGTTCACCCATTTTCCGTAACATTTCTTCTATTAGTTTTAGCGCTATCCGTGAAGGCAATGTATGCCCATTCTCCCAACGGTTGACTGTTTTAAAGGAAACTCCTACTTGAGCGGCAAACTGTTTCTGAGAAAGATTGAGTTGCTGCCGAAGCTCCCGAATTAAATCTAAAATTTCCAGCCGCTTTGTTACAGACATCTCTGTATTTTATCCCCATAGGATAATTAGCGTAGGACAGGTGTCCTATTCATTATCTCCTACTGAGGGAATATTTTCTCTGTTTTCGTCTTTAACTGAACTGTATTAGTTCAAAGGTTCAGCGATGAAGCTCAGAGGTTCAAGGGTGAAGTTCAAAGGTTCAACGATGAAGCTCAGAGGTTCAAGGGTGAAGTTCAGAGGTTCAGCGATGAAGTTCAGAGGTTCAAGGGTGAAGCTCAAAGGTTAGGCAATGAAGCTCAAAAGTTCGGCGATGAAGCTCAGAGGTTCAAGTTTCAGTGGCGTTGTTGCGTGAATAGGCAAAATGGTAAATTTTACCTATCGCCTATGTTCGCTCGCTGCCTAACCCAAAGATGAAGACGAAAGCCCAGTACAAAGTTAAGAATTGGAACGCCTATGATGCTTCCCTAAAGCAGCGAGGCAGTATAACTTTCTGGGTGAATGAAGAGATAATCGAGCAGTGGCGCAACCAGCAAAAAACGGGGAAAAAAGGAGCATCTAATTATTACAGTGACGTGGCGATCGCTACAATGGGAACGGTTCAGTCAGTGTTTCATCTACCGGGGCGGCAAACAGAGGGGTTTTTGGAGTCGCTGTTCATGCTCATGGGGATTGAGCTAGCAGTGCCGGATCACTCCACGTTGTCGCGTCGATTAAGCAAGCTATCGGTAGAACTGCCAGTCATACCAAAGGACAAAGGTGTTCATGTTGTAGTCGATTCAACTGGGGTAAAAGTTTATGGTGAAGGCGAGTGGAAAGTCCGCACACATGGGGTTGGTAAACGACGGACATGGCGTAAGTTGCATCTAGGAGTTGACGAGGGCAGTGGTGAAATTTTGGCTGCGGTAGTCACTACTAATGATTTAGCGGATTGTGAGGTGCTGGCCGACTTATTGGAGCAGATTGATTACCCTATAGAGCAAGTATCTGGTGATGGTGGCTATGACACATTTGACTGTTACGATGCGATCGCACAGCGAGGTGCCACAGCAACTATTCCTCCGCGCAGTAACGCCAAAATCCAACAACACCCACAAGAGATAGCACAGCCACATCCTAGAGATGAAAACCTGCGACGGGTGAATCAAGTGGGACGTAAGCAGTGGAAACAAGAAAGCGGCTATCATCGCCGTTCTTTATCTGAAACTGCCATTTTCCGGCTCAAAACTATCTTTGGTGGCAAGTTAAGACGACGCTTTTTTGATAATCAAGCTGTTGAGCTATTTCTGCAATGTGCTGCGCTTAATCGCATGATCCAGCTAGGTAAGCCCGACAGTTACAAAGTGGAAAACTAATTACTACTGCAATCACGAATTGGTGTGTCTTTTTTCTCTTTCATGCAACAAAGCCGTTTCAGTATCTAAAGGTGAAACTTGAGCTTTCCAATGTTCGGGTAGTTGAAGATTTTCCGGTAAGATTGATGATATACCAAATACCGTTACTATTTTGACGTAATGTCCGGTATCTTTGCTGAATAAATTCCAGCATTTTTGGGAAATTTTCTTTGATTACAGCCCCTTGAATATCATCAATAAAGATATAAGGAGGTTTAGATAAATCTAACTGCTCTAGAAGTTTTGGCCATTGCTCAGGCAGAAAATATTCAAGTGCCCAACCACGTAGTGATGTTGCTTGAGTGCGACCAGAGAAGTAGTAAATAGATGGATCACCAGCTACATAAATATCACCAGAAAGACTTCCCGGTTGAGAAATAAAGTCAGCCTCTGAACGAAGTGATGGATATTTCGCTCTAAAGGAACTCTGATATTTAAATCGTGTATCTTCAGCTAAAGCAAAGTTATTCCGAACCAGAATAACACTCTTTCTTGTAAGAGTATATGATAAAGGTAAGAATAATAAAAAGATGAGCGCAATTGTAGTGATTGGAGAACGCAATTCTTTTAAAGGCTGCCATAATATATCTAATCCTTTAGTTGCTAAAATCCCTAAAGGTACAAACAATAGTAAATAATGGTACTCCCAGAATGCCGCACTTTGTAAAAAAATAACACCCAAAGCAAAAACACACCAAACAACAAGTAGCAAAGTCAATATATTCTTAGACTTACGCAATGAGACATTGACTGCAACAATAGCCAATAAAACTAAAGGGTAAAAACCACCTAAAAACCATTGGATTGCTGAAATAAAGTTACTTTGATCGAATGCAGAATTAGCAACAATGCGAGGTGGATATAAAAAAAATGTCTCATACAAAATTGAGATACTATTAAACCAGGCAAAGTAGCTGACAACAACTAAAAGGGGAAATATAATTCCTATAGAAATGGGCAGACTAATTTCAATAAATACTTTCAGAAAAATCTGTCGCTTTATTAATACAGAATATATCAAAATAGTTAGCCAAAAAGAAAGTAAGATAAGTAGAAAAATTAATTTAAATATGAGGACAATTCCACCAAAAAACCCTGACAATAAAAGTAGGAAAAATCTTTGCTTTCCTTGATGTTTAAAAGATTGATAAGTCAGCCAAAGACAAAGGAATAGAGGAAAACCAACCAGTGCTTCCACTTGAGTAAGGTGCCAAGCACCTGAAACAATATAGTAAACACCAACGGTTAACAAAGGTACTAGACTTGCGATAATCCGATGCTGAAAATAGCTTTTTAGAGTCAGCAGCAATATTATAGAAAAAAACACCATGTAAATAAGTTCAAAGACATGGATGCCAATCTCATTAAAACCAAACAAAGTTCCCGCCAAAAAATAAAAGTAGAAAATCCCCGGTTGCTTCACATCCCAAAAATCACGATATAGTACCTTTCCTTGGTGCATCTCCAAAGCACCTAGCCGAAAAAATGCTTGATCTCCGTCAAATGGAAAAGATAAATGTACAAGACCAATTATGACAATAACAATCAAAACCAGAAAGTCAATTCTATTTAATTTAGGAATACTAATCATGTGATTTTAATTAAAATTTAAGCGATTGACCTTAGCGTAGCGATAGCGAGTAATCGAGCGTCAAGGGTTTCCCGACTTCAGAAAAGTGTCCGTCGCAAAGGAAGAAAAATAGATAATTTATGAATGAATTAGCACTATTATAATAAGCATATTTTTAGTTACATAAAGGTTAGGTAAATTATTGGGATGAAATTATAGTATTTTGTCAAAACGGTAGAATGCGCCGAAATAACTAATTGATGCTAAGGTAACTTAACTAGACTGCCGCCAATGTGTCGGCGCTTCGATATAATCAGGTAGGCGAGTGGTGCGATCGCCAAGTGCCTCTCTAATCTGCTGCAACTCTAAGTTTTTAGCTCCTGTCAAAATTGTCCCTTCCAGTTTGACATCACTGAGGTTAGCTTCTGAAAAGTTAGCTCCCATGAGGTTTGCCTGAGTCAGGTTAGCTTGATAAAAGATTGCCCTATACAGGTTTGCTCCAATGAGGTTAGCCTGATATAGGTCAGCTTCCGTTAAGCTGGCTTCTGAGAGGTTGGCAAAATAAACTTCTGTTTGGTGGAGTTTGGCTGCATTCAAGTTAGCCCCTGAAAGGTTGGCCCCATTTAAGTTAGCCCCAGAGAGGTTGGCTCCAATCAAACCCGTCATGTGCAGATTGGCTTTACCCAGTTTTGCTCCTTGCAAGTTAGCTAAAAACAGCTTTGCCCCTGAGAGGTTGGCGACTTTCAAGATTGCTTGTTGCAAATTAGCTTTATAGAGGTTTGCTCCTTGCAGATTAGCTACACGCAGACTTGCTCCAGAGAGGTTGGCTGAACGCATGTTTGCCCCACAAAGATTGGCGCGGTTGAGATTAGCCCAACAGAGGTTAGCTCCACATAAGCTGGCTTTTAGTAATTTGGTTTCATAGAGAATAGACTTAACGAGTTTAGCGCCGTTAAGGTTAGCTTCACTCAAGTCAGCTTCACGCAAGTCAGCCCCACTCAGGTCAGCCCCACGTAGGTCTGCTTGTTGCAGGTTAGCTTTAAGCAGGTCTGCCCCTCTAATGTCGGTATTACGTAAATCAAGTTTCTGCTCTTTTGGGTCTTCGAGTAAATTACGCCTGCCGATGACAGTTAGGGCTGCTTGAATATCGGTACGTATTTTTGGCAATTCTTCATGGAGGCTTTGCTCCAACTGCTGTGTCGGACGCGACCCACCTCTACGCCGACTTGAGTAACCTGCTGTTGAGTATTCCGCCTTTTGTTGCTCTGCTTTTACGTGCTGGATAGGTGTATTCTCTCGCACAAAGGCAGTGAGAATTTCCATGATTGTCCAGTGTTCTTTGGGAAAATCTTGAGCAACTCTTTCTAATGCATAAATTGCACCTGTCCGGGTTTCAACCTTTTCATGACCAAGCTGGGCAATTGCCCCCATAAAGCGCTCTGCAATCAATCTGTCTTGATTGAGTTTTGAATTTTGAATGCCAATTTCGAGGTTTTTCTCAGCTGCGATCGCATTTTTCTGCATCGCTTGGGCACGCTTTGCTGCATAATAAGTATTAAACATTGCTGCCGATGCGAGAAAAACTATTGCAGTAGTTGTTAATGCTTGGTTTCTATACTGGATTTTTTCCTGAATTGACAATTCCTTAATACTGGACAAGGCGAAGAAAATTACAGTCAATGAGAAGCCAAATATAACTGTTATAGCTATCAACCAATTCAACAGAGCGTCTGTCTTTTTAGAAGACATGGTAAAGATTTTCCTTACAACCTAGAATTATTACTTAGATGTTGGGGAAAAATAGTATAGCATTTAACAGAAAATTCTAATAGGTGTCAAGACACTCATTGAACTAGGGAATGATATCGAATATACTTATACGCTCCGACAGAAATAAACCACCCATTCCAAAACAATGAAACGCTTGCGCTACAATAATTACGAGTTATGCCTCCCTTAAAAGAAGGTTATGTTGTAGGGGCACAGCAATGCTGTGCCCCTACCGCGTGGTCTATTTATCTGAAAATTGCTGTAATTGAGATGGTCGCTGGATTTACGCCTTGCGGTACTAGTGTTTTACTCAGAAAATTTGGCTTCCCTGAGATTTGCACCATCGAGTGTGGCATCATTCAGAATTGCCCCATGCAACCCAGCTAGATATAAACTTGCACGATGCAGGTTAGCTCCAGAGAGGTTAGCTCCAGAGAGGTTGGCTGCACTGAGGATTGTCCCTTCTAGGTTGGCTAGATATAAGTTAGCTCCTTCTAGGTTAGCTGCACTGAGAATTGCCCCAGCCAGATTAGCTTCTCTGAGGTTGGCCCCAGCAAGATTAGCTTGGTAGAGATTTGTCTGTTTTAGGTTCGCCCTATTTAGGTTTGCTCCCCTCATGTCCGTGTGACTCAAATCAAGTTGCTCATTTTCTGGGTCTTTGTTTACATCTCTTCTAGCGATAACGGTAAGGGCTGCTTGAATATCTGCACGAACTTTTGGTCTGAGGTTGCTCGTTAATTCCTCTTGGGGCATGTAAAAAGCATTTTCTCGGACAAAAGTAGTAAGAATTTCCATGATTATCCAGTGGTATTGTGGATGATTATGGGCAATTTGCTCTAAATCATTAATTACAGCTAGACTGATTTCTATTGTCTTATTCCCTAGTTGTTCAATTGCTATTCTTAAACGTTGTTTTGGCAACTGATGCTGAGTTTGGTTAACTTTTTCCTGCAAAACATCTATCCTAAGACATGTTTTTGATAATTGACTGTTGTTTGTCGGTGAAATATTTTTCATGGCATGAAAAGCATCAATAATTACTGTCAACATACCCAAGCAATCACAGTAGTTTTTAAGAATTTAGCCGCGTATGCTATTGTTTCATGCATGGTCAATATTTGAATATGCTAATGTAACCAACAAAATAGAGAACATAACTGTTGAGTAAGTAGACATTAACATATATACTGCCTGCCATCCTCAATCATTAGTCATACTAATTATTGTTCATTTTTCACTTATCAACTAACCCTGCTCATGATGATTTTGATTGATGCCTAATCACTGATTGAGCAATCATAAATCATTTGTGAGAAACCACTCTTGACAAAAAGAGAAATCTGAGCGTCGGGAACCGACCCTCAGAACTTCGGGGACAGTCTTCTCCTACAGTCACCGCTACGCGAACACGAAAAATCTCACAACTCAAATACGATTGCAATTAAGTACTTCAATGCAGCAAAAATTACAGCCGATAGTTAAAGACCTAGTGCTGATTGGTGGCGGTCACAGCCATGCGATTGTCCTGAGAATGTTTGGGATGAAGCTGTTACCCGCAGTCCGTTTGACGTTGATTACCGCAGCCAAAAATACAGCCTACTCTGGAATGTTACCAGGACACATTGCCGGATTTTACAGCCACGATGAATGTCATATTGACTTGCGACCTTTAGCAAACTTTGCTCAAGTACAGTTGTATATTGAGACAGTAGTTGCCCTAGACTTGGAAAACAACAAAGTTCTTTGTGCTAACGGACTTGTGGTAGATTTTGATGTACTGTCTATTGATATTGGCAGCACTCCGGCCACAGTGTCTGTATCAGGTGCAGCAGAATATGCGATCGCAGCTAAACCAGTATCGCAGCTATTGGAACATTGGTATGAACTAATTGAAGCTGTAGGTAAAAATCCTCAAGAATTAATTAGCATTGCGATCGCAGGCGGTGGTGCTGGCGGTGTAGAATTGGCGCTGTCGATGCAATCTCATTTACATCAGATTTTACGTCAAACTCAACAACCAATTCCAAATCTAAAAATTCATTTATTTCAGCGTGACACAGAACTAATGCCCAATTACCATTCATCAGTGCGGCATCAAATTCAGCAAATTTTAACTGAGCGAGGTATTAAAATACATCTTGGGGAAACTGTGTGTAATATCGCACCTACAACACACAGGGAAACTAAAGAAATATTTGAAATCAAATGTGAATCTGGTTTGACAGTAGAGTGTAATAAAATTTTCTGGCTAACACAAGCTTCAGCACCTGAGTGGTTAAAAATAGCTGGACTAGGAGCTGATGAGCAAGGGTTTATTTTGGTAGAGGACACGTTGCAATCTCAAACGCACCCGCAGATATTTGCTGCTGGTGACATTGCCACAATGGTAAATTATCCACGTCCAAAAGCTGGGGTGTTTGCTGTTAGGCAAGGTAAACCTTTATTTGAGAATTTGCAGCGAATTTTATTAGGTAAGTCGCTCAAACCATATAAGCCACAGAAACAATATTTGAGTTTAATTGGTACAGGAGACGGACGAGCGATTGCAACACGAGGTGTCATCACTTTACCACCTCACAAACTCTTGTGGCGTTACAAAGATTGGATTGACCGCAGTTTCATGGAACGCTTCCGCTTTGAATAAACGAGTGATATTATGTCCGTTTGATCACTTATTAAACCCGAACAACCCCACCCCG
>NZ_JABXKM010000294.1 GCF_017115025.1 Nostoc sp. NOS(2021)
CCCAGGAACGAGAGGTGATCACATTTGGTTATGTCTGTCAATGCGTAAGTCCTAGAAACTTCAAATGCTCTAAAGCAGAACTTTAGCTAAAATCGGTTCTACACTTTTAGCAATCTCTGGGACATACACCTGTGAAACGTAGTCGGCAATCATTCTGTCAGTGTTGAATAACGGCGCATTTGTCTTAATCGACGTTTTCATCATCTGCACCCAGCGGTGAGGAATACCTTGAGCATCTTGGTCATAGTATAGAGGAACGATTTCTTCTTCTAACAGCTGATAAAGCGATCGCGAATCAATCCGATCTTGCAATTCTTGATCGCTAGTATTAGCATCTTCACCAATTGCCCAACCGTTAATTCCCTTGCCATCTGGCCCTGCTTGGTAGCCTTCGCACCACCAGCCATCCAAAACACTGCAATTAAGACCGCCGTTGAAGCAGACTTTTTGCCCACTTGTACCAGACGCTTCTAAAGGACGACGGGGATTATTCAACCAAACATCCACACCTTGCACCAGTTTTTGACCAGTGTAAATGTCGTAATCTTCAATAAAGGCGACTCGGTTGATAATCCCGGAATTGTGGCACCATTCCATTAAGCGCTGGATAATCCGCTTACCTTCTTCATCGGCTGGGTGGGCTTTACCTGCAAAGATAATTTGTACTGGACGTTGAACATTGCCAAAAATCTTCAGTGCGCGTTGGGCATCGCGCAAAATCAGATCCCCGCGTTTGTAAGGGCTGAAGCGTCTGGCAAATCCAATGGTCAGCACATTGGGATCGAGTAAGCTTTCTGTTGCTTGAATGAGTTCATCATTTTCGCCACGTAACTCCCGTGATTTCTTCACCTTATAACGGGTGAAGGCAATCAGTCGTTCTTTGAGGATGAGATGCCGTGACCACAGTTCCTCGTCGGGAATCTCGTCAACTTTAGCCCACATCTTGGGATCAACGGCGCGACTTTTCCAGTCTTCTCCCAAATACTGATTATATAAGTCACCTAACAAAGGTGCAGTCCAAGTGGGTGCATGAACGCCATTGGTAATGTAACCAATTGGTACTTTGTCTTCCGATCGCTGCGGATAGAGAACTGTCCACATTTTACGGGAAACTTGACCGTGCAATTCACTCACGCCATTACAAGCACGAGACATCCGCAATGCTAAAACGGTCATCCCAAAGGGTTCCCAAGGATCGCCTAGTCGCCTTGCACCCAGTGCTAAAAATTGCTCGCGGGACAGTCGCAATTGCGGCCAATAGCTGGCAAAGAAGGAGTCTATTAAATCGGGAGAGAAGACATCATGACCGGCGGGAACGGGGGTATGGGTGGTGAATACACAACTGTTTCGCACCTTGGCTTCGATGTCATAGAAGGATTTACCAGTCCGCTCAATTTCTAGCCGCGCAATTTCCAAGGTGCAGAATGCAGCATGTCCTTCGTTGAGGTGATAGACAGAAGGTTCAATTCCCAAAGCGTGTAGGGCGCGAACACCACCAATTCCCAAAACGACTTCTTGGGCGATGCGGGTTTCCAAATTGCCACCGTATAGGTGTCCCGTCAGCCAGCGGTCAATGGGATCATTATCGTTGCGATCGCTATCTAATAAATATAATGTCACTCGCCCAACTTGCACTCGCCAGATTTGCACTTTCACAAACCGTTGGCGAACTTGTAGCTGGATAGTTAACGGTTCCCCTTGCTCATTTTTAATTAACTCCAGGGGCATCTGTCCAAAGGGGTTGTCAATATAATAATCTTCTTGCCAACCTTGGCGGTTCAAACGTTGCCGAAAATAACCTTGGCGATACAACAAGCCTACACCAACCATCGGCACACCCAAATCCGATGATGATTTCAGGTGATCCCCGGCGAGAATTCCCAAGCCGCCAGAGTAGACAGGTAGAGATTCATGGATGCCAAATTCGGCGCAAAAGTACGCAATGGGGTGGTCTTTAGATACTTGCGGTGCAACTCGACTTACCCAAGTATCTTGCTGGTTGATGTATTGGTCAAACTCACGCGCGAGGGCGGATATCTGCTTTAGGTAAAATGGGTCTTCTGCTAATTGGGTCAGACGCTCGTAGCTTGCCGATTCTAAAATTGCGACTGGATTATGCCCACAGCGTTCCCATTCTTGGGGATCAATTGTTTGGAATAGGGAGATGCGATCACCACTCCAACTCCACCAGTAGTTATAAGCCAAATCTGCCAAACGCTTGAGCGGCAAAGGTAACTTTTCACTCAAGCGTCGTGCTGCGGTGATTGCACTGCTATTAGCCATACTAAATCCATGTCCTCGCGCTTAACTTTTTCTCTATTTCACTGATCATCTGCTCGCAATCGATTCCTCTTCAGGTTTATTACACCGGAGTCTTCATTTATGAATCCTCCCCTGAAGTCAGAGCAGTTTATCGACATCAAACCTTATCCAAGTGAATGGTTTTTATTGTTTTTGTCTTCTAAAGATTATCTCTGCTTTTAGACAGGTTTGATATTTTTTTATGTCAAATTCATTTACATTATTTTAAATTATTTGTTTTCTTGTTAATATTATTTAATAATTTTTCTGCAAATAACTAAAATTATTAGTACAGCATTTCATTAATTCGTAGCGAATTCTATTCGCCTAATACTTTACAAACAACCTCTAAGCCAGGGAGGCGAATCCCTAACTTAGGCTAATCGTCTAAGAAGCTACGGACTGTAATTTTTCTAGTCGTGTCAGCACTTCTGAACTGTGAATAGTTGGGTTGACTTTGACAAAAGTCTCGCGCAAGACGCCCTGAGGATCGATGATAAAACTGTGACGCATAGATAAAAAGCCGAGCCACGAACCGTAAGTTTTACTCACTGAACCATCAGTGTCAGCCAACAGCGGGAATTTTAGTCCCTCTGAATCACAAAATTTGGCGTGGGAATCAATGTCATCAGCACTGATGCCAATAATCTGAGCGTTTTTTTCGAGGTATTGGGGTAAGTCTTGCTGAAAACGACGAGCTTCTATAGTACAACCAGAGGTGAAGTCTTTAGGATAAAAGTAGAGGACTAGCCACTTACCGCGCAAGTCAGAGAGGGAAATTTTGCCATCACCTGTGTTGGTTGGCAAAGTAAACTCCGGTGCGGGTTGATTAATTGCAGGAAGTTTACCACCAAGAGCATCAGCAGCAAGGGTAAAATTCAGCCAGCTGATGACAGAAATACAGCTGGCAAATAATATGCTTAAAAAAGTGCGGCGGGAAATCATGGTGCAAACCAGAATCACAACTTTACACAAGTTTACAATTATTGGATGCGAGAAATCTCACTCTAAGTGAGATTCGGGAGGAGTATCTGTGCTTTCGATGTATTGACTATCTAGGAGAAAGGCTCCCCTAGCGAAGCGAATACCCCAATATCCACCGGGTCTGCGGTCAACGATTATACCCTCTTCGCCAATGTGAATTACATCGGGTGGGCGCAGCATAGGCATAGGTTCAGCAGTTTTGACGTAGGCTGGTAGTGCCACAACACGGACTTTACTACCAATTGCGAATTCTTTGGACATCTTAATCAAGCTAGGAGTTTTGAATTAACTCATAACTCATAACTAGCTTGAAAGTCTACTAAATTGGGCATGGGAATAAATAGGGAAAGGGAAAGGGGATGAAGTTTTTCCCCTTTCCCATCTTCTGCAAGAAGTCTATTAATTTTTGACTATGGAAAACAATACCTGGACATCAGTCAAGGGTAAGTGCCAGAGTAATTCTGGTTGCCAAGTATCTGGGTCAAGGTGAGAGTGACAACCGCGTTGGTATGCTTGCCAGAGTCTGTCCCAGGTAAATTGTTGTTGAGAATTTAAGTTTTTATGGATGACTCGCAACAGTCCTAGCCCCAGCATCAAGTTAGTTATGCTAAATTTGGTTCCTAATAAAAATGCCTGTACTTCTGCTTCACCAATGAAGTCTGTGCCATAGCCTGTGAGGACGTGAACCCCGTGATGGAGTTGTTTACGGCGGCTACCTGTAGTGAAGGGTTTTAAATTGTGTTCATTGAGGAAATTTGCCCAAGTTCTGCCAAAAGTGCCAGTAGGGAGCAAACGCAATTTCTCTATTTCCACAATTTGGGGAACATCTCGCCCCTCTGCTTCAGCGATGCGATCAAGCAAATTTAAAACCTGTTGCAGGCGAGGAGCGGGATTTGGGTAAGCAGTAACCGGTTGCATCATAATCTATCTTGGAATGAGATGGGCAGCACTGCCCACCTCAGACTTATTAAGTATTTTTTGAAAGATTGGAGATTATCCGGGATTGCTTTGTTGACGATTTTGATGCCATTGCTGTATTTGTTGCTGCTGTGCAGGGGTCAAGACTGCTTTAATCTGTTCTTTCTCTGACTTCCGAAGTGCTTTTATTTGCTCTTTCTGTGCTTCACTCAGATTTAACTTAGCAAAACCACCTTTTCCGCCACGATGATGACGATTCTGACCTTGACCTGGTTGCTGTTGACCTGTTTGCCCCTGAGCCTTACGCGCTTGCCACTCAGCCCGACGCGCTTGTTTCGCTGTCTCGAACTGTGTTTTTTGGTCTGGGGTGAAAACGTTATCTTCAATTTGCTTCCAGGTATTTTCGTGAATTGTCTTAATTTGGGCTTTTTGTATACTTGTTAGACCCAAGTTTTTCCAAGGGCCTCCTTGGGTATTTTGTGCAAGTAGCACGGGTGAAGGAGAAGCTGTTTGGGCGTTAACAGCAAAGGAGGTTGCGGTTAAAGTTAAGGCGATCGCACCAGCAACTAGCGATAATACTTTGAGTTTCATGACTTGTCTCGTGGTTTTTCCTGGTTGGATGCCACTATCATAAGAACTAATCTTCAGTAGTCACATGAGGAGAAAGTCATGGTTCTACCCATGACTTTAGTCATGATTCAATTTTGACAAACATGATTGACAATAAATAGTTAGGAGTGGGGAGTTAAGAGACGCGATTAATCGCGTCTGTATAGGAGTTAGGAGTTTGGAATAATGAAGATTTTTATTATGATTAATTTATATAGCAATTCTATCTGAGTTGTGAAAATTGTTTTTCTATCCGGCATTTATTCTTAATTCCTCACTCAGCGAAAAGTTTAAACGCCGGAAGCTGCCGCTCAAATATTCGTAACTTCTAACCCTTAACTTTTAACTCCTAACTCCTGTACAGACGCGATTAATCGCGTCTCTAATTCATCACTGGAGCGAAGCAACTGATGAGTCGTCTAATTCAAATTAAGAAACATCCTTTTCCGTCTCTGCTTTATCTGGAGTGGACACTACTAGCGATTACTGTATTGACAGCAGTTATACCACCTCCGTTACGGCAATTTCGTCATAAGATGCCAGAACTATCAATTTGTGGTGTATTTCCAGACTTGTCAGTTTGTAACATATTGCCACAACTGTCAATTTATAGTCTGATTATTTTTGCCTTAATGGGCTTAAGATTACCCAGGAGTAACCAGATAATTAAGGTACTCTACACAGCCATTGAAATTTTAATGATTTTAATGACTGGACTATTTGGTGAGAGATATGCTCGCCTTTTCCCATTTCTATACATAATTTTAGTTACTCGCAGTTGTCTAATTTTTCACTTACCTGGGCGTTTATTAGTTACAACTTTATCATTTACCTTATTTTTATTTACTACACAACTCAAATACCAGTTATTCAATTTTCAAGCATCACCACAAGCACAAGAACGATCTCGATTTCTGAGCTTGAATTGGTCGCTGGGATTTGGCTTAAGTTTAGTTTTTGTGTTGTTGATGATGAATGCAGTATTATCTGAACGGCACAGTCGAGAAAAGCTAGCGATCGCTAACGAAAAGCTCCGTCAATATGCCATGCGAATTGAAAATCAAGCGACCTTAGAAGAACGTAACCGCATTGCTCGTGAAATTCATGATTCATTAGGACACTCTTTGACTGCTTTAAATCTGCAATTAGAAACTGCTTTAAAACTGTGGCAATCTAACCCAATTAAGGCTGAAACATTTCTAGCAACAGCAAAAGAATTAGGTTCAAAAGCGCTAAAAGATGTCCGTCAATCTGTTTCTACTATGCGTTCTAATCCCTTACAAGACCAATCTTTAGAACGGGCGATCGCTAGTCTTTCAGAAAATTTTCATCGCTCAAATGGCATCTTACCAATTTATCAAATTAACATTGAGTATTCTCTACCACCTGAAATCAACACTGCTATTTATCGCATTACTCAAGAATCCTTGACAAATATCTCTAAATATGCAAAAGCAACAGAGATTAAACTAGAACTTACTACGACGAGAGGAAATTTACGATTGATAATTCAGGATAATGGTAGAGGTTTTGATTTAGGGCAAAATACTACTGGTTTTGGACTTCATAGTATGCGCGATCGCACTTTAGCACTAGGCGGTGAGTTTAATATTAACAGTACTCCTGGTTCTGGTTGCAAAATTACAGTTAATATTCCCTTAACAAGGTTGACATGATGATTAAAGTTTTGCTGGTAGATGACCAAAGTTTAATTCGTCAAGGATTAAAAGCGTTATTGGAACTAGAAGCAGATATAGAGATAGTAGGAGAAGCAGAAAACGGTGAACAAGCGATTAATTTAGTTGCGGAATTTCAGCCAGATGTAGTATTGCTAGATATCAGAATGCCGATTATGGATGGAGTTGCAGCCACGCGGGAAATTAAAAAACGTTTTGTCAAAACTAAGATTTTAGTACTGACGACTTTTGATGATGATGAATATGTGTCAGCAGCATTGCAAAATGGAGCAATGGGTTATTTATTGAAGGATACACCTTCAGAAGAATTAGCTGTTGCTATTCGTGCCGTTCATAAAGGATATACTCCACTAGGCCCAGGAATAGTTAAAAAATTGTTGACTCAGTTTTCTCATCCTACACCAACCCAGTCACTGCCTGTACCATCTAGTTTAGCTGAACTTACTCCTAGAGAAAAAGAGGTTTTGCAGTTAATTGCTACAGGCGCTAGTAACCGAGAAATTGCTCACCAACTCTACATTTCTGAGGGGACAGTAAAAAATCATGTTACAAATATTTTAAACAGGTTAAATTTACGCGATCGCACTCAAGCTGCAATTTGGGCGAATACATATTTATCCTATTTAAATGAGCCAAGTTAAATAATTCAATCCACATTCCGCAGGTGCGATGACAAAGTACAGTTATAAGCTTGTAACAAGAAAACTGTCGAAATATACTGAGTCAATATATGTAAAAATAGAAACATCCGTAATCATGCGGTTTGGTATCAATATTTCTCCAAGCATAATTGAGGTAATCAGGAAACTGATTGAGAACAATCTGTTTAACCAGTCCCACTAAGACTTAAGGGTTGTTCACCAGACTCCACCTATCAAACAGATATGCAAGATTTATTGCCAAAAGAACGAAGATTTTCATTCGGTAGTATCAGCACTAAAGATTGGCTGATTTTTGCGCGAATATTATTGACATTATTTATATTAGTTATGATTATTCTTATTTGCTCTGTTTTAATTTATCACTTCGAGCATCCGCGTGATTCTACAAAGTTTTTGACACGTTTAGATGCGCTTTATTTTACTGTTGTCACAATGACAACTGTAGGATTTGGCGACGTTGCTCCAACTTCTCAACCAGGGCGTTTTCTAACAGTAGTGATGATTTTGATAGGAATTACATTAATTCCTTGGCAAGTAGCGAATTTAATTAATCTAGTATTCAAAACTGCTAATCAAATAGAAACAGATTGTTTCGGTTGTGGTTTGGCTTTCCACGATGTAAATGCTGGGTTTTGTAAAATGTGTGGAGCTAAATTACCTAACTTAAATAGTAAGATTATGTAATATAGCAATCCTAAATCAGTTACGAACAAAAAGATCCCTGACTTCTTCAAGAAGTCGGGGATCTTAGCCTCTCGGTGGAGAGCAAATCAAATGGGATTGCTATATGAGAATCAGATTATCATTTGTCAATATTTACTTATACAGTAGAGAGAAGAGTTCAAATGCGCGATAATAAAGAATAGCCTAGCTAATTTTCCTTTAGAGAATTTCATAAATCATTTATGACTGCTATATCTAAGATAATTTAAATAACTCCAAACATTCATTTTTTAAAACGCCTTTTGTAACTTTGATGTTTCTAAATGACTTAGCGATCACTTCTTCGCAAGATATATTAATTTGTGATTGATTTACCGAGATTAAATCTTGAATTGAAGCACCATATACAATTTCTGATAACCCACTCCAAACACAAGCAGTTGCACACATCGGGCAAGGTTCGCCAGTTGTATATATGCTATAACCTTCTAAAGAAGGGTTTTTTAGTTTAGCTGTTAAACTGCGAATGGCGTTGATTTCCGCATGGGCTGATGGATCGTTGTCTCTGCTCACAGTATTATGAGCTACGGCCATGATTTCGTTATCTTTAACAATCACTGCACCGTAAGGCGCATCGCCTTCTTTTGCTTCTGCTAATGCTAAACGCATAAAATATTCTGGGTTCATATAAGCTGGGGTTAACATAAGGATAATGGTTAATAATATCGTATTTCTAATGCTATAACTGGGAATTAAGCTTAATTAATGGTCGAATATGTTACTGAGCAGACAAGAAACAGAATTTTACTTAAAAGACCTAGAAACACCAATAGGTAAAGCGATTAATTTAACACTTGCCGCTTTGGTACTATTATCATCAGGAATTTTTGTAGCAGAAACTTATAATATTCCTGATTCTGTGCGGTTTAAGTTGAATCTAGTCGATACTGCCATCGTGATCATCTTCGCGGTGGAATATTCACTCCGCCTGTGGAGTGCGGAAAACAAAATTAAGTATATTTTTAGCTTTTATTCGATTATTGACTTAATAGCAATTTTGCCATTCTTTCTAGGAATGATGGATATTAGCTTTATCCGCCTACTCAGATGGTTTCGGATTTTACGATTAATCAGATTTATAGATAGGAAATTTTTATTCGCCAGTGTCAGTACCGAAGATGGAATGATTTTTACGCGAATCTTATTTACATTATTTGCAATTGTTTTTATTTATTCTGGCTTAATTTATCAAGTAGAGCATCCGGTTAATCCTCAAAATTACGGTACATTTTTGGATGCCTTTTATTTCTCTGTTGTCACAATGACAACTGTAGGATTTGGCGATGTTATTCCAATTTCTGAATTAGGGCGCTTGCTAACAGTATTGATGATTTTTACCGGAATTGCGCTGATTCCTTGGCAAGTGGGAGATTTAATTAAGCGAGTGGTGAAAACTGCTAATCAGGTAGAAACAGTTTGTTCAGGTTGTGGTTTGGCTTTCCATGATGTAGATGCTGGGTTCTGTAAAAGGTGCGGGACTAAGTTAGCTAGTCGCAGGGTTGATTGAGACGCGATCGCTACCTGCATAATATTAATTCAGGGTAAAATAATCTTTCTCCGGCAGTCGCTCAGGAAAGAGAATATAACCAATGCCTAACCTCAACCTCCTTTCAGAATATAAAAGCTTTGGTGGCAAACTCGGCTTTTACAGTCATCACTCCTTCACCTGTAACGGTGAAATGCGCTTTGCTGTCTATCAACCACCACAAGCAACTCAAAAACCTGTGCCGATTCTCTATTTCCTCTCTGGATTGGCTTGCACGGAAGAGAATTTTATGGTAAAGGCGGGAGGGGCGCAGCGCTACGCGGCTGAGTACGGTTTGATATTGGTTGCACCAGATACGAGTCCGCGTCAAAGTGGCATTGCAGGTGAGGATGATGACTGGGACTTTGGCACAGGTGCGGGCTTTTATGTTGATGCTACAGAGGAACCGTGGCGTGAACATTACCAAATGTATAGTTATGTCGTCCAGGAATTACCTGCTTTAATTACCGCAAACTTCCCCACCAACCCGGATAAACAAGGCATTTTCGGTCATTCGATGGGGGGACATGGGGCGCTAGTCTGTGCGTTAAGAAATCCAGAACTCTACAAATCAGTATCAGTCTTTGCACCTATTACTGCACCTATGGGTTGTCCTTGGGGTGAAAAGGCTTTCAGTGGTTATCTTGGCAGTAATCAAGAAAGTTGGCGTGCTTATGATGCTAGTGAATTAGTCAAAAAAGTAGGATATCACAGTCCAATTCTCATTGACCAAGGGACTGCTGATAAATTTTTAGCTGAACAATTACTGCCAGAGGTGTTTGAGCAAGCTTGTGCAGATGTTAACCAGCCGCTAAACTTGCGTTACCAACAAGGCTATGACCACAGTTATTATTTCATCGCTAGTTTTATTGAAGATCATATCCGCCACCATGCGATCGCTTTAGGAGTTAAGTGACCAAATAATTACAAGTTTCCTAATTACAGCAGCTTTCATTTATTTCAACTACATCTATGGATTGGGGCTGATGGGTTAGACTCCCTATCAATTCGCCAACAGTCTCATTAAGTAGAGCGGCGTGAATAATTCAAGGTTTGTAGTAAGGACTTTAGTCCTAATTTGAGGACTGGAGCCGCTCTCTGCGAGACGCTTTGCGAACACTACGAACACATCTCAAGATTTTTTACATTACTTAATCTACTTTGATATCATGTCCGACTTAATACTTATGTCATTGCGAGGGTCGCGTGGCAATCCCAAACCTTTGCGATTGCAACTCTTGGAGACGCTACGCGAACATTCCACTTCTCTACGAGACGCAAGCGCGAACGTTGCATTCGCAATGACATATCGTAAGTGATTTGCCGAACTTGATATGATTTATTCTCACCTACTTACTTATATTCGCCCAATACTTTTAAAACATCCTCTTTGCTCGACTTTATCCAAAATTAAGAACTTGGTTTTATTTATCCGGCAAAAACCCTGGCTTTTTAGCAAATACTTTTTCCACGTCACAGATTGTCGATGAAGTTCAAAAAGTAAAACTAACGTCCCACAGAGGTTTCAGCTTAGGCGTTCGTGCTACGACTCCGCAGGAGTATCGCGTTGCGAAAAAAATGGTTAACAATTCAAAATTCAAAATTCAAAATTAAAGACATTTTCAGACGGCGATTTAAACCCCGACTGAAAATGACGCTACCTGTAGAGGTAGGGGTCTTAAACCCTTTGATTTACGATAAAGTAGAGCTTAGGCTAAGGCGTATAATTTGCTCTGTTTAGCTATTAACGCACAATAAACCCATCTTTTTTGAGTACAGCTTTAACTTCACTGCCAGATAGAAACTCGACAAACTCTTTGGCAGCAGAAGTATTTTTACTGCTTTTAATTATTGCTACCGGATAGACAATCGGTGAGTGAAACTTATCGTCAGCAGCGACTACGACTTTTACTTTGTTGGAAATTTTGGCATCAGTGGCATAAACTAAACCCGCTTCGGCGTTACCACTTTCTACTGCTGCCAAAACTTGACGCACATTGTTAGCAAAGACCAATTTTGACTTGACTCGATCATAAAGTTTCAATTTCTTTAAGACTTGTTCCCCATATTGACCGGCGGGTACACTTCTAGGTTCACCGATCGCAATTTTTTTAATCTTACTATCTGTTAAATCGTAGAAGCTACTGATGCCAACAACATCCTGAGCCACAATTAAGACTAGACGGTTATTTGCCAGGTTAGTACGGCTACCTGGTAGCAACAGTCCTTTTTCTTCCAAGGCATCCATTTGCTTTTTGCCAGCAGAAATAAAGATATCTGCTGGCGCACCTTGCTCAATCTGTTGCTGTAAGGCACCAGAAGCCCCAAAGTTATAACTAAGGTTGACATCTGATTTACTTTGTTGGTATAGAGGCTTAATTTCTTCCAGTGCCTCTTTTAAGCTGGCAGCTGCGGACACAAGTATGCTGGTGTTCGACTGTGCTATTACAGGAGAAGGAGTAACCAACGGTAAACCAATTGTTAGCAGTAAGCCAGCAACTGCTATACCCAGAAAGGCAAAAATTTGTCTTCTTTTCATAAAAAAAGTGCTTGAGAGGTTTTTTTACTAGAATTGATGCTAGGTAGAATCGTAACAATAATACCAAGATTTTCCCAACTATATCGGTAAAATTATGCCTAGAAAAGAACAAGGGTGGGTCACATTCCAAACCTCAGAAGAGGAGCGAAAGATTTTGGAAGAGTTTTGTGGCCAGTCTCAGCGAACCAAGACCGAGATTCTTCGGGAATTGGTACGTGGTCTTAATCAACACTCTTCACCATCCAATTCGCTACCAACCATAAACAGAGAAGAAGAGGATATCTACACTCAAAAGTCTGAGATAGAAATTAGTATTCAAAAAAAACCACTCAAAGTTAGCTCCCGCAATATTCTCAAGGGTGTTGTTAAACGAGTTGTCACCGGAGCCGTTAATAGTGAGGTGACGCTGGAGATTGTTCATAAAGTTGTGTTAACTTCGATTATCACCAGAGTATCGGTAGAAGAGTTGGGTTTGTCTGAAGGGAAAGAGGCTTATGCCGTTATTAAGTCCAACGATATAGTTATTGCCAGCGAATAAGCTGTGGCCGCTTTTCTTACAGCAATTTTCGTCTTAAATAGACCATGCGGTAGGGGCACAGTAAAAAGGGCGGTTAGAAACCGCGTCTACACGAGGCTTTACCCACCTCCGTGGGTTAAGAACTCTTAATTTTGCATTAGTCCAGGTCGCTGGACTTTGTTTGTGTAGCCGCGAATTCTATTCGCCAGGGCTGAAGTTGACACCAATGAGCATTGCTGTGCCCCTACAACATATAGCTCTGCATTAACCCATCAGTGAGAGGTTAAGTTTTGTCATACTCTATTTGTCCATAGTCAAGTTTGATAATTCGGTTTGCTAAATGAAAATAGCGATCATCGTGGCTAATCACCAGCACTGTTTTGCCCCGCGATCGCAGTTCTGGTAAAAGTTGAGTGTAGAATATTTCTTTGAATACTGGATCTTGATCGGCTGCCCATTCATCAAATAGATAAATTGGTCGATCTTCTAAATAGGCAGTGAGTAAAGCTAGCCGTTTACGTTGTCCTTGAGAAAGTGCTGTGGTGGAAAGTTGCCCATTTTCAACTTTCACCTTATGGTCTAGTTGCAGTTGCTTTAAATATTTTGTGGCTTGAGCATCCAAGTGAGAATTTTTTAATCCTAAAAGTTCTTCAAATAAATAAAAGTCGGAAAATACCACGGAAAAATGCTGGCGATACCATTCTCGGTTCTGTTCACTAATTAACTCGTCATCAAACCAAATTTCGCCGTTATCAGGGATATAAAGTCCAGTAATTAGTTTCGCTAATGTAGATTTACCGCTACCATTCCCGCCGACAATAAAGACTAATTCTTGAGGATAAAGTGTTAGGTCGATAGGGCCAAAAATAAAGCTATTGTCTTCTTTAACTGTGTCGTAAGTGTGGGTAACACTTTGAAATTTCAAGCTGTGCCAGTCAGATTTAATCGCAGGTGGAACAGTGGATATTTCAGTTCGACTAGCTAGAGATAAACCCAGTGACTCGATTTTTTGCAAGGCAATGGTGGCTTTGCTTAATAGGGGAAGTTTGCTGATGATGTTATCCATTGGTAACACCAAGTAAGTGAAGGTCAAAATGTAGCCAGAGAGAGTTTCGCTATTGATGGCAAGCAGATTAGGCAGCACAAACAGTACAAAACCGAGGGCAAAAAAGAATACGAGTTGACCCCAGCTTGTAGTTATGGCAAAAAGGGTTAGACCGTTAACGTTGTGATGACGGAACTCGGTAGCAGTTGATTGCAGTTTTTCTTCTAAAAAGTCTTCACGCCGCCTGTAGTTTAGTTTGAGTTCCTTGACTCCTTCGGTAATGGTGCGAAAATGTTTAAATAGATGATCTTCATCTTCACGAGCTAGAGCCAGCAATTTTCCTCCTCTGTTGAGTAGCCACTGACAACTAGCGATCGCTATTACTGAAATCCCACAAACCATTAGCAATACTAACCAAGAGAGCCAAGTTATATACGCTATGCAACCCAAAACGATCGCTAAATTAATAAAGATGAAAGGCATCTGATAAACAGCATTAGCAACCGCCTGAATATCCTCTGTGAGAGTTGCCAATAATCGAGGATTCCCTAAGCGTTCCAGATGACTCAACTTTGAAGCGAGAATTTGGCGACTCAAACCCATCTGTAATTTCAAAACTGCATTCTGAGAAAGGCGAATCAGCATCACTTGGGAAATGATACTGGTAATCAGTGCAACTATTGCTAGCCCCGCAAAACCCCAAATTATCGATGTCAGCCGGGAAGCGGAACTGTTACTACCAGCATGGCTAATTAAGGCAATCAAGCCAGCACTACTACCGCCACTCAAGAATCCAGTAGCGATCGCGATCGCTACCATGCCCCACGAAGAACGCACTAACCATCGTAAAATCAACACTTTCAGCCTTTATTCTCTCTCAAATGCTCATCATCCGATGCTCAAAAGTTTTATTTCCAGTAGTTGAACACAACAATTAAGCATCACCCTGAAAAACTAATAGGTCAGATTTCGGCACCTGGTAGATTTGACGCAATTGTTTAATTGTACTATCAGACTAAGCTTTCACGTTAAGTTGACACCAATGCAGAGCTAGCTGTACGCCCCTACCTATAGCGTTTCCTAATCACATGAGGTACATCTTAGCCCCCTCTCGAAGAGCGGGG
>NZ_JABXKM010000275.1 GCF_017115025.1 Nostoc sp. NOS(2021)
CCCATGCCCCATGCCCAATGCCCTATTCAATCTTGAACCTCCCCCTGGTCATCCTGAAACGGGTCTTCGCCAATTCTTAGCTCTTTTTTTGAGCGTTTCAACTGTTTCCATAGATCCTTTATTTGTTCGTAAGCGGCACCTGGAGGCAGTTTTCCACCTGTTTCTAAGTTGCAAATGTAGCTGACTCGTTGGGCAAATTCCTGTAGATTTGCATTAAAAACCAAGTTTTCTGGCTTTACTTGACCGTAGTAGCGACCACGAGGGTAGAGAAAATCATCCTTGTTCACTATTTTGTTCTCCAATTTATTCAACTCTCCTTCTGTTTGAATCTCTAAAGCTGAATCACTAGCTACCCTAATCTTCCTTTTGTTAGACTGCGGCAAATCAAATCATTCAATTCCTTTTCCAATTGCTGATGCAGGAATTGGTTGATTCAGATTTTGAGCCTAGATGAGAAAGCTTGAAATAGTTTTGTTGTAAATGTTACACAAAAACTTTCTGCTAAAGTAACTAGAGAGAATATTTAATTTTCCTCCAGGTTGCCGATTTCTCTCATCTTAATTTATGAAGTTCGGATTATAATTAACTTCAGTTTAAACCATGAGTTACAAACTATACAAAATATAACCCTATGTCCTATTAAAGTTTTCCTAGCAAAAATAATTGCAATTCTCTCAGTGAAAGTACTTAGGCTAAAATACCATGTACCAAAGCCAATTGTCGTCTGTTAAAAGTTAGAGATTCAGTTGTGAATCTTTGGCAACTGGCTACTGAAGAAGTGACCCAGAAGAGGGCATTGGGCATTGGGCATTGGGCATTGGGCATTGGGCATTGGGCATTGGGCATTGGTTATTCTCCTCTGCTCCTCTGCTCCTCTGCTCCTCTGCTCCTCTGCTCCTCTGCTCCTCTGCCCCTCTGCCCAATTATCGGCAGCCCGGTGTCCTCTTAAATAATCACCAATGGCTAATAGTTAATAACTAAAGATAAAATGGTGAAGCCTCAAAGAAAGGACAACTTTTGTCCATAGCCTAGAACTTTACCTGCCACCATGTCTGTTAATTCCAAGTTATACGAAGGCAAAGCGAAAATTCTCTATACAACGGACGATCCGGAAGTCTTGTTGGCGGATTTTAAGGACGACGCCACGGCGTTTAACGCCCAAAAGCGTGGCAGCATCCAGGGGAAAGGAAAAATTAATTGTAGCATTTCCAGCCAGCTTTTTAAACAGTTGGAGGCAAATGGTATAAAGACTCACTTTATCGACAGCCCTGCCCCGAATCAGATGCGGGTGAAGGCAGTAAAGATTTTACCCTTAGAAGTAGTTATCAGAAATATTGCTGCTGGCAGTCTGTGTCAGCAAACAGGTTTACCAGTGGGTATAATTCTGAAACAGCCTTTGGTTGAGTTTTATTACAAAAACGATCAGTTAGGAGATCCTTTGTTGACACGCGATCGCCTGTACCTGCTAGAACTAGCTACTGCGGAACAAGTAGACGCAATTACACATCTAGCATTGCAAATCAACGAATTTCTCAGTAACTTTTGGCAACGGTGCGGCATTACCCTAGTAGACTTCAAACTAGAGTTTGGTTTGGACTCACAACAGCAGTTGCTCTTGGCAGACGAAATTAGCCCCGACACCTGCCGTTTGTGGGATACCGCAGAAGAGGACTCAAACCGCCGGGTAATGGACAAAGACCGCTTTCGCCGGGACTTAGGAAATGTAGAGGATGCCTACCAGGAAGTTTTACAAAGAGTGCTAAAAGCAGTAGAGAGTAATAGTTAAGTGGGTAAAAATCAATTAAACTCGTGTGGATTGTCATTTGTCCTTTGTAACTAATGCCCAATGACTAATGACTAATGACTATTTGTGATGGTGTGTGTGGTCGTGAAGAGGAATCATAAGTAAAATGCGTTTATCTCCCGTATTGCTGGCAGCAGTAGCAATTGCAGTCCCTTTGGGCGGCTCACTGAGTGCAAATGCAGAAACCGCCAGCAGTTCAAAACAGACAACAGAAGTTTTGACACTAGAAACAAATCAGCAGCCAGAAAAGGACACTGGTCAGGGTAACTCTAGTAAAAGTCTAGAATCTCGACCTAATCCCACAGGGGTTAAAGAGGCGGAGCGTCTACAATCCCGCATTGTCGCAATTTACCCTGCCAATCCAGCAGCGATGCCTGCGGCGGGCGTAGATGCAGCGACACCAGAGGTAATAGTACCAACCTCCACAACGCCAAGAACTGCACAAACCCCTCAAATAAATCCCAACCCTATTCAACAGCCATCTCCCGCTCCAGTCATTCCACCCCCAACTAGTCAACAACAAACACCTTCCCCAACTCTTGAGACTACTCCAGCCCCAGAAAATGTCAATCCACTGACAACGGAACCTTTATTACCCACAACTCCAAAACCATCAACCGCTCCAGTCATTCCACCCCCAGCTAGTCAACAACAAACACCTTCCCCAACTCTTGAGACTACTCCAGCCCCAGAGAATGTTAATCCACCGACAACGGAACCTTTATTACCCACAACTCCAAAACCATCAGCCGCTCCAGTCATTCCACTCCCAGCTAGTCAACAAAGAATACCTACCCCAAGCCCCGGTGTTACTCCAAATCCGCAGAATGTTAACCCACCGACAACTCCGGGAAATACTCAACCCAACACAGCCCCAGAAGCCAATGACCCCCGCGTACTGGTGTCGGAAGTAGTAGTTAGATCACAGGCTGGGCAACTATCACCAGAACTGGAAGACCAAGTTTACAAAGTAATTCGTACCCAACCAGGACGAACGACAACCCGCAGTCAACTGCAAGAAGATATTAACGCCATCTTTGGTACTGGCTTCTTTTCCAACGTCCAAGCAGCGCCAGAAGATACCCCCTTGGGAGTGCGAGTCAGCTTTGTTGTACAGCCTAACCCCGTCCTCACCAAGGTACAAGTAGAAGCCAATCCTGGCACTGGTGTTGCTTCCGTACTACCACCTAACACTGTAGATGAAGTCTTTCGCCAGCAGTATGGTAAAATCCTCAACTTGCGTGACTTGCAGGAAGCCATCAAGCAGTTAAACAAGCGCTATCAAGACCAAGGTTACGTGCTAGCCAACGTGATTGGAGCGCCACAAGTCTCTGAAAACGGAGTTGTTACCTTGCAAATAGCAGAAGGGGTAGTAGAAAACATTAGAGTCCGGTTCCGCAATAAAGATGGTCAGGAGACAGACGAGAAGGGACAACCGATTCGGGGAAGGACACAGGATTACATCATTACACGAGAATTAGAGTTGAAGCCAGGACAAGTATTCAACCGCAACACAGTGCAAAAAGACCTACAGCGCGTGTATGGACTGGGACTGTTTGAAGATGTAAATGTGTCCCTTGACCCTGGTACTGACCCCAGCAAGGTGGATGTAGTAGTGAATGTAGCTGAACGCAGCAGCGGTTCTATTGCGGCTGGGGCAGGGATTAGTTCTGCTAGCGGACTTTTTGGAACAGTTAGCTATCAACAGCAAAACCTGAATGGTAGGAATCAAAAACTGGGGGCAGAAGTACAGGTGGGAGAACGGGAAGTGCTGTTTGACCTGCGGTTTACAGACCCCTGGATCGCAGGAGATCCTTACCGGACTTCCTATACAACTAATATTTTTCGCCGCAGTTCCATTTCGTTGATTTTTGATGGCAAAGATCGGGATATTAGGACGTTTGATCCAAATAATCCCACTAATACAGATTCTCAGGATCGCCCCCGTATTCTCCGTGTAGGTGGTGGTGTCACTTTTACCCGTCCCCTGTCCTCCAATCCTTACAAAACTTCCGTCTGGACTGCCTCAGCCGGTTTACAGTATCAACGAGTTTCTGCCCGTGATGCTGATGGCAATCTCGTAAAAAGAGGAGGGCTATTCGATAGTGATGGAAATCCTATCGACCAGAATGGAAATCGCGTCATACAACCAATCACCACTCAATTAACCGAGTCTCCAGGAGGTCAAGACGATTTACTACTGTTGCAACTCGGCGTACAGCGCGATCTCCGTAATAACCCTTTGCAACCCACCAAGGGTTCTTATCTGCGCTTCGGGATTGATCAGTCAGTCCCGATAGGACTAGGCAACATTTTACTCACCAGATTACGGGGTAGCTACAGCCAATATTTACCCATCAAGTTGATCAGCCTCTCGAAAGGGGCACAAACTCTAGCATTTAACTTGCAAGCAGGAACAGTTCTCGGTGACTTGCCTCCCTACGAAGCTTTTACCCTTGGGGGTAGCAACTCCGTCCGGGGTTATGACGAAGGAACATTAGGTAGTGGACGCAGTTATGTGCAAGCATCAGTTGAGTATCGGTTCCCAGTTTTTTCAGTAGTCAGCGGCGCATTATTTTTTGATGTCGGTAGTGACCTGGGAACTAGTACTCAAGCAGCTGAATTGTTGAACAAAAATGGCAGTGGCTACGGCTATGGTCTCGGCGTTCGCGTCCAGTCTCCACTGGGGCCAATTCGCATTGACTATGGTATCAACGATGTGGGTGATAGCCGGATTAATTTTGGTATTGGCGAAAGGTTTTAACCAGGTAGGAGTTAAAAGTTAGAAGTTAGGAGTTTTAATTCCTCACTCCTGACTCTTAACTCATAACTTTTTTGGATTAGCTTGCTAATTTTTACATTTACCTCAATACTGTTCCGATAAAGGGATTAATGACATTTTTAGGGGAATATCAGGGATTTTACCAAAACAGACGATGAACAATACTAAACAAAATATATTGACTTTTTGGCTATGCAACAGCACACTCTAGCAGCCCCAATCACCCAAATAGGGGTGGGACTGCATAGCGGTGTGAGTACCCAGGTGCGGATACTACCAGCTGAGGCGGGAAGTGGACGCTACTTTGTGCGGGTGGATTTACCGGATTTGCCGATCATTCCAGCCCACGTTGCGGCAGTTAGTCACACTGTTCTCTCAACTCAGTTGGGTAAGGGTGAGGTATATGTTCGCACGGTAGAGCATTTGTTGGCAGCACTTTCGGGTATGGGCGTGGATAATGCCCGCATTGAAATTGATGGCCCAGAAGTCCCACTTTTGGATGGTTCGGCAAGTGTCTGGACAGCTAACATTACCCAAGTTGGCTTAGTATCACAACCCGTTAACAACCAAGTTCCCAAGGCTATTACAGAACCAATATGGGTCTATGAAGGGGATGCCTTTGTATGTGCCCTCCCAGCACCAGAAACCCGCTTTAGTTACGGTATTGATTTTGACCTGCCCGCCATTGGTAATCAATGGCATAGTTGGTCACCAACCGCTGAACTAGGAAAAGCTTCTGCTAGCTTTGCTGCCCAAATCGCTCCTGCTCGTACTTTTGGGTTACTGCATCAAATTGAACACTTACAAAAAACAGGGTTAATTAAGGGCGGCAGTTTGGATAATGCACTCGTTTGTGGACCAGAAGGCTGGCTAAATCCACCATTGAGATTTGCAAATGAGCCAGTGCGTCATAAGATATTGGATTTAGTAGGAGATTTAAGTTTACTAGGAACTTTTCCTAGTGCTCATTTCTTAGCGTATAAAGCCAGTCACAATTTACACATTCAACTGGCTCAAAGAATTTTAGATTTGGGATTGGAGCTAAAGCCTAAAATCGAGGATTATTAAGGCTTTTGATATACGCCTGCCTACTCAACTTTCAGATGAAAAATTAACCACACGGCCAATGTCAATCCTCACTGAAGTGAATACCATCGATACCACTACACCTACACCTACCGAACCAGAGGCTATAAATGAGACTACAATCATCTCTGAGATTAAAACAACTTTCACATCTGAAGAAATTCAGAAATTGCTACCACACCGCTACCCATTTTTACTTGTAGACAAAATAATTGACTACGTTCCAGGAAAACGCGCTGTTGGCGTTAAAAATGTCACTATCAACGAACCCTATTTCCAAGGACATTTCCCTGGACGTTCACTGATGCCAGGGGTGCTAATTGTGGAAGCAATGGCACAAGTAGGGGGCATTGTTCTAACTCAAATGTCTCCGGTAGAAGACGGACTGTTCGTCTTCGCTGGTATCGATAAAGTCCGCTTTCGCCGCCAGGTCGTACCGGGGGATCAACTAGTAATGACGTTGGAACTGTTATGGGTAAAACAACGTCGTTTCGGTAAGATGCAAGGTCGTGCCGAAGTTGATGGTCAACTTGCTTCTGAAGGGGAATTAATGTTTTCTCTAGTTAATTAAAAGTTTGCTTTCGTGGTATGGGCATAGCCGTGAAATGCCCCTACTGAATCCTGAAAAAGGATAACAGTAAAAAAATCCACAACAGCATCTGATAATTTCTTGATTTTCGACGCCCTCTCTACGAGACGCACTCACGTTCACACTTAACTTGCTTTGCCCGACACTTTCGTTCACTGAAATACTTCACGCTCAACAATGTCAGTCGCCTCGATGGGACAGCAGTCGGTACAACTCTCTTAACCAGAGTAACACCTGCCTCAAAAACCCCATCCGGCGCTGGCTTATCAAGACAGTTCTGGAGATTCACCCTTGAAAACGCTAATTCATCCAACTGCTGTAATTCATCCGAAATCGGAACTCCACCATACAGTGCAAGTCGGTGCCTATGCTGTGATTGGAGCGCATGTCAAAGTGGGCCCTGAAACAATAATCGGCGCTCATGCAGTGCTAGAGGGGCCTTGTGAAATTGGGGCGCAAAATCAGATTTTTACAGGTGCAGCCATCGGCATGGAACCCCAGGATCTCAAGTTTGTCGGAGAACCAACCTGGGTCAAAATTGGTGATAACAACTTGATTCGTGAGTACGTTACCATTAACCGCGCTACCGGTGCTGGTGAAGCGACGGTAATTGGTGATGGGAACTTGCTGATGGCTTATGTCCATGTGGCTCATAACTGCGTGATTGAAGACCAAGTAGTGATTGCTAACTCTGTAGCGTTGGCAGGTCATGTGCATATAGAGTCACGCGCTAGGCTGAGTGGGGTTTTAGGTGTCCATCAATTTGTGCGTATTGGTAGACAGGCAATGGTGGGAGGTATGGCACGTATTGACCGGGATGTGGCCCCATATATGCTCGTGGAGGGAAATCCGGCGCGGGTACGAACCCTCAACCTTGTCGGACTTAAACGGTCTGGTATGGACTCAGCAGATTTGCAAATGCTGAAAAAAGCTTTCCGCATTCTCTACCGTTCTGATTTGTCCTTTAAGGATGGTTTGGAACAGTTGGAATTGTTAGGGGATAGCGAAGAATTGCAGCATCTGCGCCGCTTCCTACTACTTTCTCAGATGCCTGGAAGGCGTGGTTTGATTCCCGGTAAAGGAAAAAAAGGCGTGAGTGATGAATCGTGAGATGTGAGGTATATCATGTCTGTGGAATTACCCATAATCAAAGCACCCCACCCCCAACCCCTAAGAGCAAGCGAGGAGGGGAGTAAGAGCGTAGCTGGCGGGGAAGGGTTCTGAGGAATTGTGGTTAATTGCCCAGACATCATAAATTATGAGTTATGAGTTGATGAATTAAATTTTTAACTCCTCACTCCTAACTCCTCACTCCTAATTTTTACTAATTACTAATTATCAAATGCGGATATTTATCAGCACTGGCGAAGTATCTGGCGATTTGCAAGGGTCGCTGCTAATTAGAGCGCTAAAGCGTCAAGCTATGGCGATTGGGTTGGAATTAGAGATTGTGGCGCTGGGTGGCGAAAAAATGGTAGAGGCTGGGGCAATTCTGCTGGGAAATACCAGTAGTATTGGCTCAATGGGTATTCTAGAAGGGCTGCCTTATATTTTACCGACTCTCCAGGTGCAACGTCAGGCGATCGCTTCTTTAAAGCAAAATCCACCTGATTTGGTGGTGCTGATCGATTACATGAGTCCAAATATCGGAATTGGGACTTACATGAAACAGCATCTGCCAGATGTGCCTGTGGTATATTATATCGCTCCCCAAGAGTGGGCTTGGTCAGTCAATTTGCGTAGGACTAACAGGATTATTGGCTTTACAGACAAGCTGTTGGCAATCTTTCCCCAAGAAGCCCGTTACTTTCGGGAGAAAGGCGCAAAAGTTATTTGGGTAGGGCATCCTTTGGTTGACCGAATGCAGGACGCTCCTAGTCGGGAAGTAGCCCGTGCAAGATTGGGGATTGCACCAGAACAAATTGCGATCGCACTCCTCCCCGCCTCTCGCCACCAAGAACTAAAATATCTTTTACCAATTATTTTTCAAGCTGCCCAAACTATTCAAGCTAAATTACCTGAAGTTCATTTCTGGATTCCCCTATCTCTGGAAGCCTATAGACAGCCAATTGAGGAGGCAGTTGAGCGTTACGGTTTGCGGGCTACAGTTTTATTAGATCAACAAAAGGAAGTTTTTGCTGCGGCTGATTTAGCCATTAGCAAATCTGGTACTGTGAACCTAGAACTTGCTTTGTTAAATGTGCCGCAAGTTGTAGTTTACCGCCTAAGTTCTCTGACTGCTTGGATAGCTCGTAAAATCCTCAAAGGTTCCATAACCTTTGCATCGCCACCTAATTTAGTAGTGATGAAGCCGATTGTGCCAGAATTTTTACAAGAGCAAGCCACACCAGAGAATATTATCCAAGCAGCGATGGAACTGCTACTCAATCCCAGTCGCAGAGAGCAAACTTTGCTAGATTATGAGGAAATGCGGCGGTGTTTAGGAGAAGTTGGGGTGTGCGATCGCGCTGCTCAAGAAATTTTGCAAATGCTGTCGGGTACTGGGGGTTAGGGACTGGGGACTGGGGACTAGGGACTGGGGACTGGGGACTAGGAAAATTTTGTATATTTAATACGCCATACTCAATACCCAATCCCCAATCCCCAATACCCAATCCCTTTAGAGGTGTCATGGCTTATGAGATGAGAAAAGAACGAGCGATCGCAGTTGATTTGTTCGCTGGTGCGGGCGGTATGACTCTTGGCTTTGAGCAAGCTGGTTTTGATGTGCTGGCGTCTGTGGAAATCGACCCGATCCACTGTGCAACACATGAGTTTAACTTCCCTAATTGCTCAGTGTTATGTAAAAGTGTTGTGGATACAACCGGGGAAGAAATTAGGAATCGGTCTAAGATTGGCGATCGCGAAATTGATGTGGTAATTTGTGGTTCACCATGTCAAGGATTTTCCTTAATTGGTAAACGGGCTGTTGATGATCCCCGAAACTCTTTGGTGTTTCATTTTCATCGACTGGTTTTTGAGCTAAAACCGAAATTCTTTGTGATGGAAAATGTCCGGGGGATCACAGTTGGCGAACATAAACAAATCCTCCAAACCTTAATTAGCGAATTTAAAATTTACGGCTATAAAGTAGAAGAAAATTACCAAATTCTCAACGCTGCAAATTACGGAGTACCACAGTCACGTGAGAGATTATTTCTCATAGGTGCAAGGGAGGATGTCGAGTTACCGAAATACCCTCAGCCGATTACTAAACAAGCATTACCAAAGAATTTAACTTATAAAAAAATATCTGACATTCCATTAAGTCCTACAGTATGGGATGCAATTGGAGATTTACCGGAAATAGAAAAATATCCTGAGTTACTAATAAGAAATTGGGTTGTAGCAGAATACGAAAAGCCTAGTAACTATGCTCTGATACTTCGCGGTATCAAATGCCTAAACGATGATTATTCTTACAAACGTGAATATGATTTGCGAATACTTTCTTCAAGTTTAAGAACAAAACATTCTGCGGAAACTATTAAACGTTTTCAGGAGACTCAACAAGGCGAGAGAGAAAAAATTAGTCGTTTTTATAAGCTGCATCCTGCTGGTGTCTGCAATACTTTAAGAGCCGGAACAGACAAGTATAGAGGTTCTTTTACATCTCCTAGACCGATTCACCCAATTACGCCGCGTTGTATCACAGTCAGGGAAGCGGCGAGATTGCATTCTTACCCCGATTGGTTTAGATTTCATGTAACCAAATGGCACGGTTTTAGGCAAGTTGGTAACTCTGTACCACCACTACTAGCAAAGGCTGTGGCGGCGGAAATTATTTGCAGTTTGAATATTTCGCCTTTGAAGCCGAGTTTGCGATACAAGTTGCCAGAGGAAAAGCTATTACAATTTAATCTGTCGCAAGCGGCACAATATTATCAGCGTGACTAGTAAGTGTAACATCTGCAAGATTTCACTATCTGAAGCTATCGTCAAACCTTTCAACTGCTCCCCACCAACAAATCAGCAGTATAATCGTGGAGTTAGGCAGCCTCTCCACCACTACCTAGTTTTTTCTTGAGTATCTCTTCCATTTCCCTTAAATCTTCGTTAGTTTGAGGGAATGGATATGTCGGACTATTAGGACTTCCCCGTTTGATCAATGCCTCAATTGCTTCATCATCTTCACGATGAGCTAAAATATATGCTCTAAGTTCTTGACGGGACATTTTGCTAAAATCGGGCTTCGTCATCATCGTTAAACCCCCATTGACCATCCGAAAAAATTAGAATCTCTAGGCTTTCAGTCACACCAGCAAGGATAAACACGGTCTTGGTGTTTTGGTTATACCGAAATACATGGATAGGTTGATAACCATTTGAGAGCATTTGGCACACTCTGACGCAGGCAAGAGCTTGTTGTGCGGTAGGCATACAATTGTATCTACATGATAGATGAAAATCAGAGCGATGTCTACGACGGGCGTAGCTGCGGCACTGCTTTTTCTAGTTTAACTTTGAGGTGCGATCGCTTTCCTTTTTACCAACAGAATTTTTCTCAGCATAGTTTATATTTCGCTGATATTCTTTGATTTTTTGTTGAGAAACTACATAATTGGGGCTAGAAGATGGCACAGTTTTCAGAAGTGCGATCGCAGATTCCCACTGACTCACAACTGTTTTCCACTCATCTGGAGATTTTGCTGATTGAGTAAGGTTAGCTGCATTGATTGCTTTACTTACTGCCTCTCGGAATGTATCAGTTTTAGGTGCGGATGCTGTTGCAAATGGAATTGGCGACGTAACTTGAGAAGCTATAGAAGTTGGTGCATTTTCTTTCATTTTTGGAATTTTCGCTAATAAATATATTCCGATGACAACCAAGGGAATGAGCATAATTATCAGCAGTTTTTTCTTTAAATTTTTACGCCTTTGATAATGATATTCAGATAGTGATATTATGGGTAAATGCTGCGTTTTACCTTTTTTGATTTGGGTTAGGCCCATATCACCACGTAATCTGTCCATTTCTAAATCTGTGCGATCAACACTGTAGCTCTTAGGTCTAGTTTGAAAGTTTTGGAGTATAACTTTCAGCTTTGGAATGAAGCGTTTTATTACTAAGTGTTCTAATTGGTATAGATATGCGGCAGTGAACATCCAAATCATGAACCAACGTTGACTTAAAAAATCATTATTTTCAATGCTGTAAAAAATTCCGTTTGTTGCGCGTCCTGTTAAATGCCCAGTACAGCTATTTAAGTATTCCGGCATTTCATGGTAAAAGTTGCAACTAGAAAAAGCTAATTCCGAAAAGATAGTTAGGATTAGGATAAAAGATAATCCCATCACGATTGTGCCATAGAAACCTGCCCATAAGCTATTCAAAGTAGGTATCCATTTAGGTAATTTATTAGCTGATTTAGGTTTTTGCCAAATAAACCAGAAAATATGGTAGATAAAGGCTAAGAAAATTGTTGGTATTAATAAGCCGAATAAAACAGAAAATATTAATAATATAGGGCTGTTACCGAGAACTGATATAAATACTCCAACCAATCCAAATACTATTAAACGTGTGCCAGGAAATGCTATGGGAACTAGAATAATTGCCCTGAGCCAAGAACTAGGATAAGGAAACCAAACTGGCCATATTTGAGAGAGTGTTTCGTATTTTCCCTGTTTAGCTAGTTCTAAAATACTGGAATGTTTTTTAGTCTCCTCATTCTCAGGAGTCAAATTTAAATAATCTATCCAGCTTACTGAGGTTTGTCCTGTCCTTTTTCCATAGATTTTTACAGACTTAATAGGTGTAGCTTCCAACTTGATTATTAGTTTACGAATAAAAGTGACTGATGATTCTTGCTCCGGTACTTGAAAAGATTCCAGCATTACCTGTAAGCAACCATCTTTGAAGATTAGTTTAGCAGTAATACTTTTTGGTTTCAAAAGGTAATTAATTACTGATGCGATCGCCGATGCATCTCCCTGTTTAGCAAGTTCTAAAACATTCGGCTGTGTCATAACCAATAAATCCAAAAACCTGAGATAATATCTTCTATCTCAGGATTCCCTATTTACAGGTAAAAGCAACATTTTCAGAATATTTTCAACCCTATGTTTAAAATTTACATAGTTTTATTAAACTTATTACAAAAGCCTCGATTTTATACCCTCTCTGTGACTCTGTGATTACAAAAAAATTAACGTTCTTTTGTAATTACAGAGCTACCATTACTAATACTTACTTTTTGAATAAAAACGTCGGTACAAGATGATAAAATATCGGTGCTTATTTGATTAGCAATAATTTCAAAATCTTGGTTTGTTAATCCGCGGGCAGTATCGCCACTTAAGTTAATACAAATAGTTAGGGTTTGAGGATTACTGGAAGACTGTTCATTATCTAGTGCTTCTAGTTCAGCTTCTACTATGCCTAGATTAAACTCTTTACTCCAAGCTGGAAACTCCTTACCCGTTTGTTGTCCATAAACTTTCACTTTTTCAACAGATGCAGCCCCTAAAGCCATTAACCCTTTGCGGACAAATGCAACTAAAATTTGCTGATTTGGTACTTGGGCAGATTCTAGTATGACCTCTAAGCAAGCATCTTTGAAGGCAACTTTTGCAGTGATCCCTTTGGGGTGTAGGTGGCGGTTCATCAGAGATGCGATCGCCTCTGCATCTCCCTGTTTTGCAAGTTTTAGAATATTCGGCTGTGTCATAACCAGTAAAAGAGAAAATCTAGGAAAATAAACTTATATTCTCAGGATTCCCTTTTGACAGCCTTAAGTAACATTATGATGCAAGATATCAGCTAACCTGGGTTAAAATGTCTACTATAAAGATAGTCTTTTACAGAGTTTTGCAATAAATATCTTTTCCCGGTGTCAACATCAAAAACTCTTGTTTTTGTGCTTGCCAAATTAACAGGATTAATATTAATCAGTTTAATTACAATTTTAAATATGAAGTTTTATCGAGATCATACTTGGCCTTCGACGCTAGAAGAAGCTATAGCTATCCAAGAAAAGCTGCGAGATCAAGTAATTACTGAGGATCAACTGCAAGAACCTATCCAGTACGTTGCTGGCGTAGATATGGGTTTTGAAGCTGATGGAACAATTAGCCGTGCAGCTGTCGCAGTACTGAGTTTTCCTGATTTGCAAGTAATCGAGACAAGCCTAGCACATCGTCCTACGACCTTTCCTTATATTCCTGGGTTCCTCTCATTTCGGGAAATTCCAGCTGTCCTCGATGCCCTGGAAAAGATTAAAACAATACCAGATATCATCCTGTGTGATGGTCAAGGAATTGCTCATCCCCGCAGATTAGGTATAGCTAGCCATTTAGGGTTACTTGTGGATATGCCAACAATTGGTGTAGCTAAATCCTTGTTGGTAGGTAAACATGAGGAATTGGCACAAACTAAAGGGAGCAGACAACCACTGATATATAAGGGTGAAACGATTGGGGCCGTTTTGCGATCGCGCACAGGAGTAAAACCTCTGTACATCTCCAGTGGTCATCGAATTAGTTTACCTACGGCGATTGACTATGTATTACGCTGCACGCCCAAATATCGACTGCCAGAAACTACACGCATTGCTGATAAATTAGCCTCGGCGAAATAAAGCTTGTTGAAGTTTTTTCTAAATACTTGCTTGTACCGACTCAATCGTGTTAGGAATCGCACAGAAAGAAGTTGAAGTAGCTAAATACGAGTTCCGAAGTTAGAACAATGAACGCACTAACTTTACAGTGGCACGATGCAGGTCAAGATAAAACTCAGAACATTTACGAACAACAGCCAAGTCAAAATCATGGCACTGTCCGCATCGGTCGCGATCCCCTCCGGTGCGATATTGTTCTGAGTCACCCTACTGTCTCTGGTCTGCACGTTGAAATATTTTTTCATCACCAGCAACAGCACTTTTATATCAGAAATTTGCGATCGCAAAATCCCCCCGTTGTCGATGGACGGCAATTAGTCCAAGGTGAAATGCCTTTAACTGAGGGCACTAATATCTCTTTGGGACAAATAAAACTCAACGTTACTAGCATTTCCACGGGTAGCATTCCAGCAACAATTTTGATGCCACTGCATCCACAGCCAGGAGTTTATGGCTTAGAATGCCCCAAATGTCATAAGGTTTCGCTAGGAGAGAATCTACACATAGGCTGTCGTTGGTGTGGAACATCTTTAGCTGCGGCAGTAAGTGTATTAGTAGCACCAAGTAATTAAGGAGTGGGGAAATAACTATAGCCCTTCTGGGTTAAGTCCAATAGAGACCTAACCCCCAACCCCTTCCCTACAAGGGAAGGGGAGTAAGATTCAAAGCCTCTCTCCTAAAAGGAG
>NZ_JABXKM010000286.1 GCF_017115025.1 Nostoc sp. NOS(2021)
GTTATAGCGTTTCCTAATCACATGAGGTACATCATAGCCCCCTCCTCGCTTGCGGGGAGGGGGTTGGGGGTGGGGTTCTTTGAACAAGAACTGCCACCATCTTTACCTCTTCTAGCGGAACTAAGCATAACATTCTCCTCAACATCCCCATCCTTCCTTATCCCTGATAATTCCGTCTGGCATGATAGTATTGCAAAGAGTGACCAAATCGGGGGGTATGCACTCAATTCCGAAGCAATTAGTCAAGTTAGCACCAGTCAAATCAGCCCCTTCCAAGTTGGTGTAGAAGAGATTAGCTCCAGTCAAGTTGACCCCAGTCAAATTGGCTTTTTCTAAATCAGCACTAGAAATATTGGCTCCAGTCAAATCAGCCCCCCTCAACGTAGCCCCTCTCAAGCTAGCATTGTTCAAATAAGCTTCACGCAGGTAGGCTCCAGTTAAATTGGCAATTTCCAAACAGGCGCTATTCAAATTAGCTCTACTCAGATTTATATTAGTCAGTTTGCCTTTGTCAAGAACGACATCTCTCAAATCAGCACCGCTCAAATCAGTACTACGCAAAACGATGCCAATAAACCTTCTCTCGCCAGTAGAGAAACGTCTGAGAAATTCCTCAACGCTTATTACTCTAATGGCATCGTTCTCAATTCTCCCGTCTGGCATAGTAGTGTTGCACAAAAGGGCACCTTCCCAAATAACTCCACTCAAGTCAGCGTTTCGGAGATTAGCATCAGTCAAGTCAGTCTCGGTAAGGTTAGTACCAAGCAAGTTGGCGTTAGTCAAATTAGTAGCGCTCAAGTTAGCTCTTCTGATGTCGGCTCCACTCAAGTTAGCTCCACTGAAGTTAGCATTGGTAAAATCGATCTCCCACAGAGTACTCTCAGCAAGATTAGCATTACTGAGATTAATCCTACTCAGGTCAATTTCTCCAACGTCGATTCTTTGCAAATCAATGCCAACAAAATCTTTTTCTCCAGCAGCATAACGCTGGAGCAATTCTTCAACGTCCATAACTTACCTCTCGTATCGAATGACACATACAAAGATAACTTATTTAATCTTTGGCAAACTCTCATAGACCCCACTATAAAAGATGGTATATGCACAGCAACGCTAACCCCTGTGAATTTGGAAACTTACACTGTATATAAAGCATCAGTGTAAGTAGTTCACTACAAAAAAAGAAGATATGCGAATTCTAATTATGCAAAGCAGTATGTTATTGCTCCTGACTGCGGTGACAACTGGCTGTGTCGGTTCTTCCTCTGTTACAAAACAGCCACAAGCCTTGCCAGCAAGCACTGAGCAGGCGACGAAGGAAACTGTGTTGACCTCAACACCTACACCAACTGAAAAAACTACAGATAATTCTACCCCTGAAGCCACTATTGGCACGAATCCGACGCGCTGTGAAACTAGCCAATTGTCAGTGCGCCGAGTCTCCGAAGATGCTGGCGTGGGGAATGTTGCACTCACCTACGCCTTCACCAATAACGGCTCATCCCCTTGCACCCTCAACGGTTATCCGGGATTGGCACTACTGGATGCAAAAGATCAGCCTTTGGAGGGAGTTAAAATTATCCGCTCCAAGGACACTTACTTTTCGAGTCAGCAACCTCGACAACAAGTAACTCTGGCTCCTGGAAAACAAGCCTCATTTCAGATAGCATATAACCACATTAGTTCCCCAGATAAAAACTGCCCAATGTCTAGTAAAATTCAAATCACGCCTCCTAATGCTTACCAGCACTTTACCCTCACGGAGGAAATCAAGCCTTGTACAGGCAAAGTTAGAGTGACTCCAGTACGAGCCGTTAACACTCAACCCTAGTAAATTTCTGTAATTTACTCAAAGACCCATAAAAAGCATAAATTTAATCAAAGCCTCTGATAAGTTCAGGATTGTACTAATCAAAAAGGTTAAAAATTCTATGGAAGGAATTGATGTTGCCGATCAAGACGGCAGAGTAGATTGGACAGCAGTAAAAAACTCTGGTAAAACTTTTGCGTTTGTCAAAGCCACAGAAGGAGTTAGCATCAAAGATTCTGCTTTTGCTCATCACTGGCAGACCATGAAAGTTGTTGGTATTATTCGGGGTGCTTATCATTTCTTTCACCCACATACATCTGACCCGGTTCAGCAAGCAAAGGAATTCTTAAAAACGCTGGGCAAATTAGAACCAGGAGACCTACCACCAGTTCTGGATATAGAGAAAAATGACAATGTAAGTAACCAAGCTGTGATTAATGCCGCGAAGCAGTGGTTAGCAGAAGTGGAAAAAGCTCTTTTACAACAAACAAAAAAACCAATCAAACCAATTATTTATACCTTTCCCAGTTTCTGGACACAACTTGGCAATCCATCTGATTTTGCTAGTTATCCGTTATGGATTGCCCACTACGGAGTCAAGTACCCAACTATTCCTAACGCTTGGCAGGGGCAATACTTAATCCATCAATATGAAGGTGATATATCTGGTGTACCAGGTGTTAGTGGTCGAGCCGATTTGAATAGATTTAATGGATTGCAGCAAGGAGATTCTGGGCTAATAGTCAAACAATTACAACAGCAATTAAAAGATATTGGATTATATACTAATGCCATTGATGGGCAATTTTCTCAGTCAGTTAAGGATGCAATTGTTAGTTTCCAAACATCTAAAAAATTGCAAGCTGATGGAATTGTCGGGATAAAAACTTGGGTAGCTTTATTGTGGATTTAGAACGGATTGTACACTCAATAAAAAAATACTCAACTACTTACTTATTGTGGGGTGGGCGACACGAGCGCCCGTAGTCAAAGGCGGGCAAGATGCCCACCCCACAAGTAGTAGTAATTTATTTGTTGGAAATCCCTTAGCGATCGCAGTTGTTTTAACTATAGCCACTTCTAAGAGGATGTTTGAAAAGTCCTCTTCTCCGTAGCAAAACGTTCTAGATCCCCCTAAATCCGCCGATAACTTGGGGGACTTTGATTCTGGTTCCCCCATTTTTAAGGGGGTTAGGGGGGATAAATAAGTGCCTAAAATCACAGCCAACCACTTTTCAAACAACCTCTAAAAAAGTCCTCACTTTGCTGCGAGGGCTTTGTAATAGTGTGTATTTCTATATCTGATTAACATTGAAATGCACAAAAGTGAGATTTGACCTGGAAAAAACCTTTAAGGATTCGTTTGAGTGAATTAAACTTAACTCGCCTGATAGCTTTAGACACTTCTACCCACTGCCGTTTTCTTTTACTTGCTTCTGGATAATCTTCACTCAGCATCTCGACTGGTAACAAATACATCTTGACGCGGTAACTTTTGCCTCGTTTGCGGTACTTGTAAGTGCCCAGTTCATTCGCGTCTACCTGCCCAATCACCCCTGCTTCTTCCCACGCCTCTTTGGCTGCTGAATCAGGCGGACTCATGCCGTTGGGAATATCTCCTTTCGGAATCACCCAATCTTGAAAGTTACGGGTCGTGATTAGCAAGATTTCAATTTTGCCATTGTTCACTCTATAAGGAATCACCCCAGACTGTTTAAACACTTTGCTGATTTTTCGACTCATGTAATTTGCATCCTGTACGATCTAGCTTTTTTGTACAATGTTTATTTCAGAAAGTCGAGAGCTGATACCGGATAAATTTTGGTTAATCTCAGGTTATCAAAAGGTTAAAAAATGCTTTTTTACCCATAAGGGTTAATTATTCAAAGTTTTTGATTAAACCCGCAGGGTATGAGAATCGCTAGGTTTGTAATCTTACAAATATAAAATCAACTGCTGTAAAATGTGTATTCCTGATGGCTGATTGACAAATGCGGCACTCTTAAAAACATCACATATTTTGGCTTAATGCCAGAATATATAGCCATCCTATTTGATTTTTGAAAATCACAAGACTCAGATCCCCGACTTTTTTAAGAAGTCGGGAATCTCGTTCTTCACAAATAATTTAGGATTGCTATATGTCAGCAATGTAACTAACTTGACTTTTTCAGATTTTGGTAGATATACAGCGAAGATATTATATTTAAATCTACTTCTTTACGCTCATCTTCATCCTCATTAGTATTTTGAAACAGGACTGTAAACGCACCAGCACCTAACCTATCTTGAGGAAACATCCGATAACAAGGCATTCTAGTTAAATGCGACTGATATTTGGCTAAATTACTAATTTCTATTGCCTGAAACTGGGGAAAACGTTCCAAAAACCATTCACAAACTTGCTCATTTTCTTCGGGCGAATAGGTGCAAGTCATATAAGCAAGATAGCCTTGTGGTGAAACAATTTTAGCAGAATTAGCTATAATACGTTTTTGCCGATTTGCACTCTTATTTATAGCAGTTGGGTGAAAACATCCGGGTGCTTTTTCACCTTTAGCAAGTAAAGATTGTCCGCTACAAGGAGCATCTACTATTACTAGATTGCTAGAGCCGGGAAACATTTGGGCAAATATGCTCGAATCTCTATTAACCACTGCACTAGGGCTGATCTGGCAACGCTTCAAATTAGAAATTAGCATTCCCAGACGTTTGCCAATTACTTCATTACTAATAAGTAAGTCAGGTTGTAAAGCTTTCCAAGCGAAGATACTTTTACCTCCTGGTGCAGCACACATATCAAAAACTAAACGCACTGACTGAGGAATAGCTAACAAAGTAGTAGCTGCAAACACCGAAGAAAAATCTAAACAATAGAAATATCCTTTTTCATGCAAGGGATGCTGACCGGGTTTTTCTCCCAGATATAAGCGGTCTATAAATTGTGGTTGCCAATAGGTTGGTGTTTCTACTGTTAAAGGCGAAACCTCTAGCTTTTGTTGACACCAAAGAATACTGGGTGAAAAAGGCTGAGGATTCATTAAAGCCTGAATAAATTTTTCTTGCTCATCTAGATTAGTGAACAAACGCCGCGAGACTTTAAGTAATAAATTAGAAGGTTTTTCCATCGGAATTATGAATTATGAATTAGTAGAAGTAGGTTGTATCAGAATCAAAATAAAACTGTTACACAAGAACAATGTAATTAAGGCTTTTGGCTTCATACTCAAAATATAATGACCGCCATTGGGATCGCAATGGCCAAGCTACCCCACTGCACCGGAGAAGGTCATGAACTTAGATAATTTTCCGCAAAAATTACGCAAAGAAGCACACCTATGGAGGGATGAAGGATTAATTAGTTCTTCGCAGTATGAGCAAATAGCAGAACGTTATCAATTTAAAAAGCTGGAAGCTGCTGCACGCGATCGCAATAAAGCGATCGCGATCGCTGTGGGCAGCATACTTTTATGCTTAGGCATAATTACCTTTGTAGCAGGAAACTGGCAGGGAGGGTCACGAGAAGTCAAATTTATTCTGCTGATAAGTTTGTTTTTTGCGATCGCAATCACTGGATTTTACACCTGGAGACCACCTGAAGGGAAGAAGCCGGAACGAAGCAAACGCTTACTGGGAGAAGGGTTGCTAATTTTAAGCGCCTTCATTTTCGGTGCAAATTTACTGCTGATGGCCCAGATGTTCAATATTGCCGGTTCAACTTCCCAACTGTTTCTCGCCTGGGGGTTGGGTGTTGTGGTGATGGCCTTCAGTTTGTGCTTAAATTCTTTAGGAATTCTGTCAATTGTCCTCGTGGAAATCGGGTACTGGACTGGACTAGAAGACTTGTGGTACTCTTCAGGTGAGTTAACTTGGTCGCGGCTAATAGTGCAGCATCTGCCTTTGTTGGCATGGCTGGTGTTTGTACCCTTAGCCTACTTCTGTCGATCGCGTTGGATTTTTGGTCTAGCAGCCTTTGTCTTTGCTAGTTCCTTACAAGCCAACCTCAATCCCCTGCCACTGCTGAATTATGCTGATATAGCCCCTTGGGTGGCATCTTTTGCTTTTGCACTCCCACCTGCATTATTCTGGAGTTATGATGATTTGCTGTTTCCAAGCATAAATTACAGGTTGTTTCAATATCTAGCCCGTAATTTAGCGTTGGTAAGCTTCGGCATTGTCTTTTATATCTTGTCTTTTCGTTGGGTCTGGGATTCTCCAAATTATGGTTATAATCAGCCAACCAATGTGACAAACTTGTTCGAGTCTCTGCCGATCATCGATTTGGGAATTCTCAGCGGCTTGGCGGTATTGCAATGGTTGTTTCTACTGCGTCAAACAAATAACCCTCCGCGTCGCGAAGTGATTTTCACGACTGCTGTCATTAGTACCTTTCTTGTCTTTATTACCCTAGTACCTTTTTGGCATCAAACTATCAGCCGGATTGATGAACTTGGCATTTTTATTTTCAATGTACTTCTGGCAACATTAGCTTGGGGACTAATTCAAGAAGGGTTGAAATTAAGCAACAGAAGTTCCTTTTGGGGCGGTATGCTGTTATTAACACTGCAAATTATCAGTCGCGTGCAAGAGTACGATACAGACTTACTTTTTAAGTCGCTGGTCTTTGTTTTGTGTGGTTCTGCCTTAATTAGCGCTGGACTCTGGTTTGAACGCCGCCTACCTGGTGGCTCTAGCTCTACAAGTAAAAAGTAGTGCAAAAGATGAAAGAAGCCGTGCCAATTTTAGATTTTGAATTTTGGATTTTGGATTAAAGGAAAAATCTAAAATCTAAAATTCTGAAATCTCTGTGCGTCAAAGTTTTTAAAGTTTCTCTGCGTCAGTCCTAATCTCGTTACTTTTGACCTCCTCAACACCTCTGCTTTTTAGGACTACGCTCATGACTAATACTTCTTCTGAATCTAAAAATAAGCCCTTATCTCCCGAAGCCGAATTCTCCAGTAAGGTGACTTTTCGGGATTACTTGATTGCCACTGAACAAAAATCGAATAAGCCGTTACCTTTTTGGCGGTTACTAGCTCCCCTGGCGCTGCAAACAGGGCTAATTATGGCAGTACCAGCCCAAGCGCTTTATACAGATGTGGCGGGCAAGACGGTGATTTTGCAAACCGTACCTGTAGACCCTAATAATGTGCTGCAAGGTAACACCTTAGCGTTAGATTACAACATATCCCGTACCGCAAATTTGAGCAGACTGCCTGGTTGGCAGACGTTAGTCAGCAAAGGTCGTGGAAGTGGCAGAAGATTGCCTGAAGGAACCAACATCTACGTGACTTTGCAAGAGCAATTATCCTTTGGTCGCGGTGTTCCTAGAGCTTGGAGACCGTTACGAGTAAGTAGCGATCGCCCCACAACTCTTAGAGCCAACCAAGTAGGCTTAAAAGGTGTTTATCAGGATGGCTCTGTTAACTACGGCTTGGAAACATATTACATAAAAGAAAACCAACGGCGGCAGATTAGGAACGATTTGCAAGCCCAACGCGCCCGCAGAGGACAAGTACCACCCATTGTGGTGAAGGCGAAAGTAGATCCACAGGGTAAGGCAGTGCCAGTTAGTATGTGGGTGCGCGATCGCAACTATCGCTTTTAATCGTTGAACCCCAAGAACCCCGCGCCGCTTGCTACCGTGTACACACAAGATATAGAAGTGAAAAAGAATGTAGAGACGTAGCAATGCTACGTCTCTACAAGGGTTCTAGATAAAGCATATTTAATTGCTGGAGATATCTCATATATCGCCTATATTTCTAATGAAATATAGCATTTCCTAATTACATGAGGTAGATCATAGCCCCCTCTCGAAGAGCGGGGAGGGGGTTGGGGGTGGGGTTCTTGTACTGGACTCAAAACAGTATATTTAGAGTAAGATGATCAGCAACTAAAACTTGCTGACCATATATGATTTTGCGTGGATTGAGTCGAAAAGCAAGGCTACTGTTTACGGGATTTTTACTGCTAGTATTCATAGCAGTAATTGCGGTGTGGCAACTCTCCCCAACCCAACCCCAGCTAGTACAACAAGAAAGCAATTACGCGATACATATTCGACAAAATTTTAATCAAGCTAGTTTTTATCCCATTGCCAAAATTCCATCTGCAAACCTTTATAAACCGATTGCCGACTGGGTAGGAAGGTTAATTTTACCAACGAAACAGCAATTACAAGATGGTTTAGATTGGGTATGGATGGAAGTGCAATATGCACCACCTACAGCGCAAAATTTGGTAGGTAAAATTGTGCGTTTGGAGTGGAAAAAGAAGAAAAATTTGCTTGCTTTTGATCAAGCTCTAACGCGAGATGTAAATTTCACTTCAGAAGTGATTAAAAGTCAAAAACAGGGAAACATTCATCCTTTTCGACTAAATGGAGTTCGTCATGTAGGTATTTTACGCTCTTTGGCTGGTGCAAATCCTGATGATAATGTAATTGTTGCTTTAGATTCAAGTACAATCATTGATGCAAGTAAAGAAAAATCTATTTTGCAAATTGAACGCGAACCTATTTTGGCAACTGGGAGATTTTATGGGTTGGTAAAAATAATTAACCAGATTAAATATAGTTCCAGAACTATTTTATTTCCCAAACAAAACCAGTATAACGATTACTTTTTTTTACAGCACTATAACCCTAATTCAAATAAGTTTGATGGTCTTCAAGAAACTATTCGTATTCCCCAACAATTAATAGATAAGCGAAATTTTGCTCCTTCAAGTTCGCAGCAAATCGAACAATCACCTGCGGGTGAGGATGGATGGTATATTTATGGTGCTGCCGATGCAGAGGGCGTATTTACGGTAGACGCACTTGCACCTCGTTCTCTGTTTCAAATTCAACCCCGTCAAATCATTACTAATGAGGAATTAGGGCTAAATTACATCCAAGATGTAAATTGGCAAAATACCGAGAAAAATAAAGGTAAATTCAATACTGTATTGTTAAAACCTGTAGAAACACAAAATTCACGTAATCAATCTATATCAAAATGGCAAGAAGGCAATAAAGCTATTGTACTACACCTATTTGGTGGAATTGGCGGACATAAAGCTGAAGCAGTCGCAGTACCTTATACTATCACCGGACATTTTGCTTTTGGAATCGCAGAAGTTGTCCGCGACGAGTTTACTAAAGAATTGCGCTTCGAGACTAAATACCACCAAATTTATGCCCATAACCCCGATGGAATTATTGCCGGAACGCATACATGGGCTGATTATATGGGTAATTTACAACGTGGTTGGCTAGCAACACGTCCAGTATCAGATATTCTGATCAAATTCGACCCTGTAACGCAGGATTATGATTTTGATGGTGTTAAACTTTCGCCTTTAGAACAATTCCAGCAACAATTACAGGTAACAATGGCACGTTATCGGGTTGGTGATGGAACTGGTGGGGCAATGGTATCACCTGCTACCTCATGCGTCCAAGACGCAAGCCAAGCACTTTATACTGCGATACTGCTAATTAAAAACCAAGTTGCTACAACTCCTCAAATTCAAACTTGGCTACGCGCAAACCCCAATCACCCCCAAGCATTACGCTTTCAGCAGCTAGTTGAATTAGGTCAATCTTTGGAACAACAATTAGCACCCTTGGGGATAGTTCGCGCTGATTGGCACAGTCAAGCAGGTATACTCGCAGGTACGGGCATAGGAAAAACCACGCAACCATTTGAAGATCGTAGTATTTGGGCTGGTTTGACAACATGGCGAACAATAATGCCTAGACTTGCACACGACGACCTCGCCGCAATATTTTTAAAACATGGTGCGATTATGCAGGTATTGCGAACCAATCAAGTAGGTGGTTGGCAACCTAATATTACACCCATTGCACCAACAGTAATTTTAGGACAAATTAAGATTCCCTTTACCAATATTTCACCACTTTCAATTATTTTAAATCGCTTTTTAGCGTCCTTAGCAGTTCCGACACTAAAAGATTGGTTAGTTATTGTTTTAATGCTGATAATTTATAGTATTATTGCCCTACCCTATGGCTGGAAATTTGGATTTTTACAGATCCAAATTTGGTCTGCAAATTGGATTGATAAATGCTTGTTAATATTGCGTTGTTTATTTTTACCTGCGATTGTTGAAGAACTCTTTTTTCGCGTTTTCTTGCTTCCTCAGCCTAGCGAAATCATCAATTGGTTCCGATGGACTTTGTGGGCAATAGTGAGTTTATTATTATTTATTTTGTATCATCCATTGAATGCTAAAATATTTTGGAAAACTGGAATTCCCACATCTTTTAATCGTGTTTTTCTTGTTTTAGCTGCATTTTTGGGAATTTTATGTACTGTTGCATATACCCTAACAGGATCTTTGTTTGTGATAGTTTTAATTCACTGGGTTGTAGTAGTAGTTTGGTTAATTTTTTTTGGCGGAATCACAAAATTAGATCATAATCAAAAAATTCATAACACTAATACCAATTCTGTATGATGATGCGCTAAACTATATTTAAGTACAATAAAGTAAAACGAACCGCATTCGCGCAGCGTCTCGTAGACAAGGACACAAAGAAAGAAGTTGGATTTTAGATTGACCCCATAGATAAGTCTGCTTCCTCTGTACCATCAAGGAATTATTGGTCAATCTAAAATCTAAAATCCAAAATCCAAAATTGTTTGACCACTGTTAAGAGGATGTTTTAAAAGTCCTTTTATCGGTAGCAAAACTTTCTAGATCCCCCTAAATCCCCCGATAAATTGGGGGACTTTGATTCCGGTTCCCCCCTTTTTAAGGGGAGCCAGCGCGGTCTTGGGGTCTCCCCAAGTGGAGCGACTGGCGTGGGTTAGGGGGGATGTAGAAGTGTCTAAAATCACAGCTAACGACTTTTAAAACATCCTCTAAGGCACAATCAGCACTGGGCAAGGGGAAAGGTTAATCACGCGAGTGGTAACACTATCACTTACTCCCTCTTCAGTCAAGCCTAGCCCCCGACAGCCCATGATGATTAAATCGGCCCCGATTTCATCAGCGACATCGCAGATCGTAAAAGCTGGTTTGCCTTGCCTTTCCAGGATTTCGGATTTAATTCCTTGCCCAGAAAATAAAGATTGGGCATTTTCCAGCAGTTTGGCAACTACCTCTGGTGACACCATCGGATCTGCACTAGGCGCATCTGGAGGTGGTTCTTCTACCACAGACAGCAGCACCAAGCGACTGCTGTACTTTTTGACTACGTTGGTCACTACGTCAGCAGCTTCCCGCGTTTCCCGGCTTTGATCAATAGGAAATAGTACTGTCTTAAATATATCTGTCACTTGGGTACCCCTGACTCCGGTAAAATCTTGATGGTTCTACTTTCAAAACAATAACAAAAAGGCAATTAGGAGAGTTTGGTGTGTCCAAAAAAAGTTTAGCAAGTTTATCTGCGGCTGATATCTCTGGGAAACGTGCCTTAGTGCGGGTTGACTTTAATGTGCCTGTGGACGATCAAGGCAACATTACCGACGATACTCGCATTCGCGCAGCTTTACCAACCATCAGAGATTTGACGCAGAAGGGTGCTAAGGTCATTCTCGCCAGCCATTTTGGGCGTCCCAAGGGTGTGGATGACAAATTACGCCTAACTCCCGTTGCCAAGCGTCTCTCGGAGTTACTAGGGCAAGAAGTCATTAAAACTGATGACTCCATTGGTGATGAAGTTGCAGCTAAAGTTGGCGCGTTGCAAAATGGCCAAGTGCTGTTACTGGAAAATGTGCGTTTCTACAAAGAAGAAGAGAAAAACGATCCAGAATTTGCAAAAAAATTGGCAGCTAATGCTGATTTTTATGTAAATGATGCTTTTGGTACTGCACACCGCGCTCATGCTTCTACTGAAGGCGTGACTAAATTCCTGAGTCCTTCTGTGGCTGGATATTTGGTTGAGAAGGAATTGCAATATCTGCAAAACGCTATTGAAAATCCCCAACGTCCTTTGGCGGCGATTATTGGCGGTTCTAAGGTTTCCAGTAAAATTGGCGTGATTGAAACGTTGCTGGAGAAGTGCGACAAGCTGATCATCGGCGGTGGGATGATTTTCACCTTCTACAAAGCCCGTGGTTTGAGTGTTGGTAAGTCGTTGGTGGAAGAAGACAAGCTAGAATTGGCGAAGTCTTTGGAAGCAAAGGCTAAAGAACGGGGTGTTGCTTTATTGCTTCCTACAGATGTGGTAGTAGCAGATAACTTTGCCCCAGATGCGAATTCTCAAACCGTTAGCATTGAGAATATCCCAGATGGTTGGATGGGTTTGGATATTGGCCCAGACTCGGTAAAAGTTTTTCAAGATGCCCTTGCAGATACCAAAACGGTAATTTGGAACGGGCCGATGGGTGTGTTTGAGTTTGATAAGTTTGCCGCAGGTACGGAAGCGATCGCTCATACCCTCGCTGAAATTAGCAAAACTGGCACAACCACCATTATCGGCGGCGGCGACTCAGTAGCGGCTGTGGAAAAGGTTGGTTTAGCTGACCAAATGAGCCACATTTCTACCGGCGGCGGCGCTAGCTTGGAGTTACTTGAAGGCAAGGTATTGCCTGGAATTGCAGCTTTAGATGATGCGTAATAGCCATCTTTAGAATTATGTGGAGACGTTACATGTAACGTCTCTACATTGAATAGGGAAAAAACTGTGGAAACTAAATGGCTGGAATGGGCGCAAAAGTTACAAGCGATCGCTCAAAATGGTTTGACTTATTCTGAGGGTGTTTTTGATATCGAACGTTACAAACAATTGCGGGCGATCGCCACAGAAATTATGGCGACTTACTCAAATGTAGAACACAGCTATGTCCTCGATTTATTTAGCCGTGAACTAGGATATGCAACTCCCAAAGTTGATGTGCGGGCAGCAATTTTTCGCGATGATACTATATTGTTAGTCAAGGAAAGAGCAGACGGCTGTTGGACTTTACCTGGTGGATGGGCTGATGTTGGCGAGTCGCCTAGTGAGGTAGTTGTGAAAGAAGTATATGAAGAATCTGGATATCAAGCACGCGCTATCAAATTACTAGCAGTTTATGACAGAGACAAACAGGGACATCCACCGTTTCCGTTTTATGTCTACAAGCTGTTTTTTCACTGTGAACTTATCGGTGGTTCTCCATCATCAAGTATTGAAACTGAAGAAGTAGATTTTTTCCCTGAAGATGCGTTACCGGAACTTTCTCTCGGACGTGTGACATCGGCACAAATCACCCGGCTTTTCCAACATTATCGCAATCCCGATTTACCGACAGATTTTGATTAATAGCCGCTTCGATATTTAATATACTTGGTTATAATTTTGCTAGTCTACCAGAGTTGAACTTATGAAATCAACCGTGCTAAAATACTTTTTACTTGCCAACTTTCTGAGGTAAGATACTACGACACAAACTTCCTATCTAGACTAATTGACTATATAGTTTGATCGAAAAATAATTGCATAGCAAATGACTCCAATAACTAAACACCAACCAAGACTCGGAGTTGAAGTCCTGCGGGGTTGCAATCTTAGCAACCTCACAAATCTAGAGTCGCGTGAATTAAAGGAATCACTTTGGAAACATGGCGTTGTGGTAGTTAGACAGCAACACATCACCGCACAACAATTAAAAGAATTTGCCAAGCAGACCTTTGGCGATTTTATGTTTGGCGGCCCTCCTAAAACATTAGATCCTGATATTAGTCCAGACTTACAAAGCCAATATGTCTATATATTGGGCAATCCTAAAGGGCCGGTTACTGAGCCAGTCGAGAAATATGCGTGGCAATGGCATCATGATAAAGATGGTCTTCCCCGCATAGAGGGACTGGATATGAACGCATTATATGTTGTGATGCTTTATGGAATACAAGTGCCGGAAGGTGTAGATGGGCAACCTCACACTACTGAGTTCCTCGATATGGTAGAAGCTTATAATAATCTAGATCATCAACATCAGCAGCAGTTAGAGCAGATGTCGATGTATCACTCACCACCAATGTTTTCTAAGAATGCCAATGTAGAGACTGATGTACCGAAGAAATTGCATCCCATTGTGTCTACTCACAAAGTCACTGGTAAAAAGGGATTATATCTAGGTTCGGACACTGCGATCGCACTTGGTATGGAAGATAGACCAGAGTCAGCAAAACGTTTCTGGCAGGATTTGTTTGAGACTGTTCTAGACTGCACACCAGTCTACTCCCATGTTTGGCAGCCAGGAGATATTATTTTTTGGGACAACTCACAGGTAATGCACAGAGGTACACCCTATGATGCAACGAAATACAAGCGGATTGCATTGCGTTTAGGGGTCGTTGACAAGACTTAACAATTCAAAATTCAAAATTAAATAACTCTTAGGACTTACGCACGAGTTACGGAATAACGTAGACACGAAGTGGCTTCCCGTTCGCGTAGCGTCTCCGTCAGGAGAAGGGTACCGCAGAGGCGCAGAGGACACGGAGAAATCAGAGTTTGAGAGATATTTTGCGTAATATCATGTCCGGGTAATTAGTTGTGATTCCCATAGTCATTGCACCCCAAAGAGCCAAGGCTGCGCTTTGTCTCCCCTCCCCGCAGGCGGCTATGCGTTACCCACATCTTTCTTTACAATCTTGAAACCCATGTTCTATAACCGTCTTAGA
>NZ_JABXKM010000278.1 GCF_017115025.1 Nostoc sp. NOS(2021)
CCCCAGTCCCCAGTCCCCTGCTATAATTAGGACTTACGCAAAATATCTCTGAAACTCTGATTTCTCCGTGTCGCGCTAGTTGCTACAAGTCGGGGAACCCGCCCAACGCACTGGCGCCTCTGCGGTAGCCTGCGGCAAGCAGCTTTGCGTCTACGTGATTCTGTAACTCGTGCGTAAGTCCTAATAATATTAGTATTTTTTTATTTATGAACCCGATTCACAACGAAACCGGGTTTATTAACAGTTCTATTTACCTGGAACGAATTACTAACGCTGAACTTGCTGAATGAAGGCTTGGGTATCGCCTTGTCTAATGTGGTGGAACAAACTCAACAAAGCCGCCTTAATCGCAAAATATTGTCAGTCATTTAATTCCATCAATTCTTTCGTTTTCAAATCAGCAGCTACAGGTAGAGAACATCCTACAATCTGAGGAGAGATAGAGCAAATCGCATCTGTGGTTGTTTCAAAACAATTTGATAACCCAATTGTTTTTAACAATCCTGAACGTTCTAGTAGTTGTTTGACTTCGGGTTGTAAACCTGTGAGAATTAAGCGGCAATTGTGCCGTTCCATGTCGTGATAAATATCCTCTAAGGCTACTAACCCAGTTGTGTCCATATTTGGCACAAACCGCAACCGTAGAATTAAATACTTCACTTCCGGTTCATCGCGGAGAAAGGTAGCAAATCGTTCCGCAGCACCAAAAAAGACGGGGCCATCTACCCGATAAACAGCAATTTCCTTACCTAATTCCAGAGGAGTACCAGGGGGAAATACTTCGGTTTCAGGTATTTTAACTAAGCTTAAATCGCTCATGCGTTTGATGAATAAGGCTCCAGCTGCTATCAATCCCACTTCCACAGCCAGAACTAAGTCAAACAAGATTGTCACTAGCCAGGTGAGAATCATCACCGCAAAGTCGGAGTAGGTAGCACGCATTAACAAACCAATGCCATCCCACTCAATCATCCGCCCGCTAACCACCATCAGAATGCCAGCAAGTGCTGCTAAAGGAATCTGGGCTGCTAGGGGTGCTAAAGTTAAAACAATAATCGCTAAGGCAACGCCATGAATTACCCCTGATAGTCGGGTTTTCCCGCCAGAACGGACATTCACAGCAGTCCGAGCGATCGCACCTGTTGCGGGAATGCCCCCAAAAAATGGCACAATGATATTTGCTAATCCTTGACCAATTAATTCGCGATCGCTATTGTGTTTTTCGCTTACCGTCATCCCATCAGCCACCACCGCCGATAGCAACGATTCAATACTTCCCAGTGCTGCTAAAGCCAAAGCCGGATTTATCAGTTCCCGAATCACGCTAAAATCATTCCAGTGGGGAATACCTTGGGGCATCGGTAAAGATTGCGGAATGCTGCCAATTGTCGGTACATTCAGATGGAAATAACTAGCGATCGCTGTTGCCAACACCAACCCCATTAAAGAACCTGGTATTGTAGAATTAATCCTAGGCCACAAAACCGTGGTTGCAATCACCACTATTGCCAACCCAACAGCAGCCCAGTTTAAAGCTTCTACATGAGTTACACTTTGCCAAAGTCCCGGCAAAAAATGTTCGCTACGCGGTAATTGTAAACCAAAGAAATTATTTAATTGACCACAAAATATAATCACCGCAATACCATTGGTAAAGCCTGCCGTCACTGGATAGGGAATAAACTTCACTAGCTGTCCAAGTTTGGCAACCCCCAAGGCAATCTGGATAATCCCAGCCATCACTCCAGCAATCCAAACTTTCTCAATGCCGTACTTGGCGACAATTCCCACCAAAACCACGGCCATTGCACCTGTTGGCCCTGTAATCTGTACCGAGGAACCGCCAAAGATTGCCGCGACAATTCCCGCCACAATCGCGGTGTAAAGTCCAGCTTTTGGTTCTACTCCACTTGCCACCGCAAAGGCTAAAGCTAAAGGTAAGGCTACTACTGCTGCTGTCAGCCCTCCTGTCAAATCGCCACGCAGTCCACTAAATAAGCGTCCCAGACGCTGTGGTTCTTGGAGGATATCTGAGATTGCCATATTCAGTTTCAACTCTCATACAGAATTTGCTGATACATACATTGATGTGATCTGATATCCGGGCAATTAAGCATAATACCCGGAACCCCAAAGAGCCTGCGGGGAAAAGCCCTTTCATTATAGACATCTAGGAAAAAACTCAAGATTATATTGTGATTAACTTGTTTTTGCGATCGCTTGTGCAGTCTTGAACAATCCGCCCATTTTGGTTTTAGATGAAGCGACCTCGGCGATGGATAATGAAACTGCGTTATTTAGGCTACTTGTCAAAACTACAGGTATCTTAAGCACCTTTGCCACTTTTGCAAGTGCAAGAGTATTCTTTTCTACCGCCGTCAGAGGTAAGTTTTTAATCAGCTTCATCGTGCCAACTTGATGATCAATCAGAAGCATGACCGAGTTTTCTTGAATGAAATCAGAATATTTCATTGTGCTGTTTGACTATATCCTCTCAAATCAGCTTACAAGGCAGATGTATCTAAACACAACTTTGGTATTCTAGCTTAGAAAACCGTAGTGAGCGCCCCTACCTCACCTCAGCCAAAACAAAATTTTATTTGTCAAATATGCATAATGTCGTCGAGTTTAAGTTGTAAATTTGGCAATATCTCAGAATAAATAGTATCTCCTAAGCGATATTGTTGCTGCTGGTACGCACCGTTCACTAACTGACAAAGTGTGAAGGTGGGTTGTTTGGGATTGCCGATAAATTGCAAACCACCCAAGCCCCGAAAGTCTATAATCCAATATTCTGGGATGTTAAGAAAAGCGTATTCTTCTACTTTTCTTGCATAATCATCTTGCCAATTAGTGCTAACAACTTCAGCAACCAATTTGATTGTACTACCGTTACAAATAATAGGTTCTTTTTGCCAGAGCGGTTCTTGACTAAGTTTTGCTTTATCTAAAACAATTACATCAGGACGCAGCGACGTAGCTTCAGCAGCAGGTGGTTTAATCAGACAAGTTTTTGGGATTAGCCAGTTGAAATTAGAACTAAAAATTTCGACATAGATTCTACCAGCAATACTACCTGCGACAGCTTCGTGTGGACCTGTAGGTTCCATGTCTCTTAGTTGTCCGTCTATTAGTTCGTAGCGTGTATTATCACCATATTGGGCTATAAATTCTTCAAAACTAAGTAGTTTAGGTGAGGTGTAGGTCATAGGTCTTATTTTGACTTAACTTATGCTTATTCTAGCGTTGGTATAAATTATAGAGGGTACAAATTTTATTAAAAAGCTTATGTGAGACATAGCTAGTTTCATAACTCATATTTTTCTGAGTTTACCAATCTCATGCTTTTATCTAGCACTATCTTTATGTTTTAATTCCAGAAAATCTTTAGTTACTTTAACTATAGAATCTCCATTTATATAATTTGAAGTATAATTGGGCGTTAATGGTAGATTATCACCCGATTCTAGTACTAAAATAACCCGAAAAAAATATTCATCCATACTAGTATCAATCCGTTCAAGCTTAATATCAGTAATTTCGTTCAAAGAATATTGAAAAACTGTTTTTCCTAACGTTCCAAACCACCTGTAACGACTAAGTTTTACAGTATTTGTTTCCTTATCAAGGTTACAAGTGATAAATAAACCTGGTGACGCTACTAGCAACGCTAATATTCCACAGAATACAGTAATCATCACAGAAATGTAACCAGTAAAAGTCTCATCAAATATAACCTCTAAATTCTTCTCTATAGGGGTTTTCAAAAAATTATTAATTCTTAATACTATTGATTGCAATTCTTCAAGGTTCAATGTTGGGTATCCTGCGCGTGAAAAAGGAAAACTATCTCTATCATTTAATAGTAAAATGTTATATTTATAATACTTAGCCTGACCATCAGTATCAATCTGAGTTTCCAATTTAGCCTCTAGTAACTCAGAAACTAGCGTTTGACTCTGTTCTCGACCTAACCAATTATTTTTTGTTAACTTACACATCACTGTTAGAGTATTTTGTCCCGCACTCAAATCAATATTTGAAGTAGATATATTGTTTGGATAACGATGACATACAAGTTGTGTAATAGGTGTAAATACAATAGACGCAAATAAAAATAAAACAAACAATTGACTAAAAAATATTCCCACACCTAAAAATACTTTTGGTCGAATAATAAAAATAAGTTTAGTTGATGTTTGCTCTGAGACTTTTAGAGGATTAGCTAGAGTCAAATAACATCCACCACCTAAGTTAATTGTCAACAGGATGGTAAATAATAAAAAAGTCATTTTATTTGTAGCTCCAGAACCGCTTTAGCAGATAGAAATATTACGTGTTTACCAATTAGATAATAAACCAAGAAAGAATAACCTCAACTACTCTTCTGTGCCTAGCGCCATCGAATATGCCAGCATTAATCTACTCTCTACCCCTCACACTCCTTCATTTGATCTAGTTATAGCTCACCGTTCGCGTAATCGAGAATGAGTTTGATGAAATACCCGAATGCCTGATTTTATGGGGTATCATCCGCTTTTTGATGCCAGCGCGATCGCTGTTGTTGACTTATACAAACGAGGAAATGCATCACAATCAGGCGATCAATTCTATTCCTTCATAAATTACTAGTTTAAGTGTCTCATCAGTCTGTCTGAATTAAGTCTTTAATCTTCAGACTCGGACTCAGGACAGTGTTCTGTGTTAATATCAGTTGCACGAAACCGCAAAAAGCCGTGGCTACTGTATTAAAATCTCATCGGATATCAAGAAGGCGTAAACATTCAACGCATCCTCTCCAGCGCTTGCTTGAGTATGGACACCAGTATCGTAAACAAATTTGGCTGGCAATTACTTATTCTACGCTCAATAAATTTTTCGACTTGGCACCACCCGGCTTAATTGGCGTGGCGGTGGATGTGGTAGTCAAGCAGCAGGATTCCATAATTGCACAGTTAGGGGTACGCGATGTCTTTCAACAATTTTTGATTATTTCCTTCCTGACAGTGATCATTTGGATACTAGAATCTGTTTTTGAGTACGCCTACGCGCGACTTTGGCGGAATTTGGCTCAGAATATTCAGCATGATTTGCGTTTGGATGCATACAAACATTTGCAAGAGTTGGAATTGGCTTATTTTGAAGAACGCAGCACTGGCGGTTTAATGTCTATTCTTAGTGATGATATTAACCAATTAGAGCGATTTTTGGATGGAGGAGCGAATGATATTATCCAAGTTTCCGCAACTGTTGTAATTATTGGCGCTGCTTTCTTTATTTTGGCTCCTAGCGTAGCGTGGATGGCTTTGTCACCAATGCCATTTATCCTCTGGGGTTCCTTTGCTTATCAACGACGACTTGCGCCTCGTTACGCCGAAGTCCGAGAAAAGGTAGGTTTTCTCAACTCGCGTTTGTCAAACAATATTAGTGGAATTACTACTATTAAAAGTTTCACTGCTGAAGCTTATGAAGCCTCTCGTCTGGAATTAGATAGTGAAGCTTATCGCCGTAGTAACTCTAAAGCAATTACTCTTTCTGCTGCTTTTGTGCCGTTAATTCGGATGCTAATTTTAGTTGGTTTCACGGCGTTACTGTTGTATGGCGGGATGGCAGCAGTTTCTGGAACAATGTCTGTAGGTACTTACAGCGTATTAGTGTTTTTAATCCAGCGCTTGCTGTGGCCTTTAACAAGATTAGGCGAAACTTTTGACCAATATCAAAGGGCAATGGCTTCTACTAATCGAGTCATGAATTTGTTAGATACTCCTATCGCTATTCATACAGGTGATATATCGTTACCTGTGAATGAAGTGCGCGGCGAAGTGCAATTTAAAAATGTTTATTTTGCCTATAAAGATAGATTTCCAGTGATTAAAAATCTGTCTTTGGATATTCCAGCAGGAAAAACGATCGCAATTGTCGGTTCAACTGGTTCTGGTAAAAGCACTTTAGTAAAACTTTTGTTGCGGTTGTACGAAGTGCAAACGGGAAGCATTACTCTCGATGGCATTGATTTGCAAAGTTTGAATCTACAAGATTTACGCCGTTGCATTGGTTTGGTGAGTCAAGATGTCTTTCTATTTCATGGCACCGTAGCTGAGAATATTGCTTATGGCAGCTTTGAAACTAGAGAAGAAGAAATTATTACGGCGGCGAAGGTAGCGGAGGCGCACGAATTTATTATTGAATTGCCCGAAGGTTATGAGACAATTGTGGGGGAAAGAGGACAAAAGTTATCTGGTGGACAAAGACAACGGATTGCGATCGCCCGTGCAGTCTTAAAGAATCCCCCGATTCTGATTTTAGATGAAGCTACCTCGGCAGTGGATAATGAGACAGAAGCGGCAATCCAGCGATCGCTCGAACGGATTACAGTCGATAGAACTACAATTGCGATCGCACATCGTCTTTCCACCATCCGCAACGCCGATTGCATTTATGTCATGGAACATGGGAAATTAGTAGAGTCGGGAACCCATGAGCAATTGCTGGAGAAAGATGGTATTTATTCTAGCCTCTGGCGTGTACAGTCAGGTTTGAGATAACTTTCGCGCAAAGTTTTGTGTCTTCATTACGAATTATTTATGTTTTTTGGTAATAGTCAACCAGAATCAGGTGATACTAAGTGGCGTCGCCAGTTGGATAGGTTTGTCAAAGCAAATCAGCAGGAATTGGCGGCGCTATTTTGGGGATTGTGGTTAGCAAATGGTGACAGTCAAGGTACTGTTGGTATTGATTTGCAACCAACGCCGCATTTTGTTTATTGTCCGAAAGAGCAGATAGATAAGTTAAATAATCAAGTTGATAATCGGCTTCAGGAAATTTTGGGAATTGTGGAGAATCACAAACCGGATGTGGAAGTTGTGATGATTGGGATTGGGAAGGGGGAAATTAAGTTAATTCAGTTTGCACCGGAACCAGCACCACCGATTTGTTTTGAGCAAGCTGGTAAGGATGTGGATGGGTTATTGGATGTGTTGGAAGAGAGGATGAGGGAGGAGATTGTTTTTTAACGCATAGGCGCTTCGCCTTCCCGCAGGGTAGGAACGCGGAGGGAAGCGCAGAGGAATGCGGAGGAAGATAAGAACTCTGCGCTTGTTGTTTAGTTGATTGCTTTGTGGAAATCTGGGTAAGTGAGATTTTGGGCACAATGCCAGATAATGTTAAATACGGCTTCGTAGCGATATGAACTGTTTTTGTAGAACTGTTTACTTAGATAGTCTTTTAGGGTTATGACTACTTGCGGTAAATGTTCGCTTTGCAGGGTTTTTGTCAAACTATCAGCTATATCCAAAAGACAGGATTCATAGGATAGCTGAATAGTGGCGTTGTTGTTGAAGCAGTTTTTATTGTCATCATCTTGTTGAAAGATTTGAATAAATTGCATTAGAGTAAGAATAACTTCGTTGAGCTTCTGTTTCACCAATTTGTTTTCTAGATCAAGTTTTTCTAAATTTTGAACTGCATCCATCAGGATTGATTCATCTTTATACGGATTGCTTTGCCGTATTTGGCATAAAATAGCGATCGCCTTTGGATTACCTGGATCAATTTTCACTAGGTTTTTAGCTGCATACAAACGTCCCCATTCATCTTGAGTGGTTTCAAATATCTGAGATAATGTGCTAAGTGCCACTTTGTTACCAGGATCGAATTCTCCCAGATATAAAGCAGCCCTAGAAAGGAAACATTCATCATGAGATGTTTGAATCCTCTCCAATAGAGCCGGTATCGCTATTTTATTACCTGGATCAATTTTTCCTAAACTCTCAACTGCATTGCATAATAAATAATCATGTTTAGTGGCGGCGATTAACTCGATTAAAGTTAGAATTGCAGCTTCATTACCAGCACCAAAAAGCCCTAAGTCTTGCACTGCTAGGCTGAGGTAAGAATGCTCATTAGCAGTCCTAATCAGCTGAACTAGAGCATTAATTGCAAGTTGATTACTGGGGTCGATTTGCGATAGAGTTGTAGTTGCTCTGTCCGCTATATACTGGGCATCATCTGGATGTTTTGGGGATTGACCCAGATTTTTAACTAGCTCGAATAGGACATTAATTGCAATTTGATTATTAGAGTCTACTTGTAGGAGACTTTTAGCTGCTTGCAAACGTTCTTCATCAGACTGTGAGGTTTCAAGTGTTTTTGATAGAGTAGCGATCGCAGTTTTATTCCCTGGCTCAATTTCCAGTAGATATGTAGCTGCGCGATTGATAAGAGATGCATTCGCACAAGTTTCGAGGATGTGGACTAAAGTCTTGAGTACAGATGCATTACCACGATCAATTTGCCACAAAGCGCGAGTTGCATCAAAACAGATTCTATCACCCTGGTTTATTTGTAAGAATTTGACGAGGGCTGCGATCGCAGTTTGATTACCATAGCCAATTTTCCCCAATGCTGCGATCGCTTCGCAACAATTGTCCTTATTCAGTGTCGTCTCCATAAGGTAAACTAATGCAGCGATCGCGGTTTTATTTCCGTAGGCAATTTTCCCTAAAGTCCTAATTCCAACCGTGCAAATTTGCTGATCTGGTATCTTTTCGATGTCGTGAACTAGAACAGCGATCGCACTTTCATTACCAACGGCTATTTTTCCTAGACTATAACTTCTCTGGCAGAATCCCTGTCTATCCTCAGTAATTGGCATCAAAATCAAAGCTGCGATCGCACTTTTATTACCCGGATCAAGTTTTCCTAACTTCTCGGCTGCAACTCGGAGAATTGAAGGACTTTCTGTAGTATGAACCAAATGGACAAAAGCGGCAATAACCCGTTTTCTATCGGTTAATTCCAGAGTTTTTCTGGCTGTCTTCACCAATGGTTTTGGTAGTATTTGCCAATCGCTTTTATCTTGCCGAAAATAAGCATAACTCCATTTCAGCAGTTGGGAAGCGATCGCATCACCCAAACTACATTCTGAGAACTGGGATAAAGCCTCAGCCGCCAAAAAATAGGCGCGATACCGATAAAAATTGCCGCAACCGTCATCAAAATCTATTAAAGCTTGGATAAAATCTTCTTTTTGCTGCTTATCTACATCCTTTTGGCTGAACCAGTAGAGAATCTCTGCTTTCCACTCCGGCTCAAAGATGCGGTAAGTGCCTTGATTTAAATTGCTGCGATCGTGGTTAAAGAAATACTGCCAATCATGCATTGCCTCCTACCCACTTCGAGATGTGGGACGAAAGGGACTTAAATAAATCTTGCTACATCAGTTGGCTTTCTGTCAAGTCTACACGCAATAAGTATCTGTAAAGTTTTCCCTCTTATGACTCAAAAAAAGCAGCAGGCGAAATGTGAAAAAACTCTGCGAGGTGAGCGATATGATTAACTGTCAGCTAGACTTCAGAGTTGTATCTCAAGCATTGGAGAATCGATATCTAAAAACCAATTTTCATCAATAAACTCTAAATTTTCATTGTAAATAAGAACCAAATCGCCGAGCTTTTGAGCGTTATTATTTGTCGTCTGTGTGCCATCAACAGCAGAAGATATAAGGAAAAACTTTAGTTGTAGAAAACGTTCTTTGTGGGTAACGCCAATAGAGCTACTAACTAATTCAGCTTTTAGGAGACGAGGCAAAGTAATTGTTTCATAATATTTATCTTGTTCATCCCAGTAACCGCATATTTTATAATCAGATAGTTCCAGATGTTGTTTAACAAGAGTATTAGCATCTAAAGTTTCTAATATTTCAGTTAAATCTCGCCAAACTTGATGATTTTTCAATTCAAGTTTTTTCATAGTTCTGTGGGTTTAATGTTCTGTTACCAAACCGGGGAAGTGTAATATACTATCAATAAATTTTGCATGAAATCGGCGCTCGCCACCTTTACCTAATACTTTAGATTTCAAATCGTAGCCGGATTCTTGGGAAGTCACGAGTCCCACACTACCACGAGGAGGTACTTGCACTTTCTCAATGGCTTTTAAATGTTTGCCATTCTGATCGTATTTTAATGCGAACTTTATTTGTTCACTTGCAAATGAAACTAGTAGACCACTGGTTGACAAATATACAGTATTAGGTTGAATATCTTCCCAATTATTGGGTAAAGCTTCCATGTAATTTACTACTGATATAGTAGTCGAATTCTTGGGGTACTTCTTTAGCCCCTTTCATTCTCTAAACAGTTGTATCTTGAGAATCTGAACTCCGATATCAAAAATCGTAATGTTTAGTTTACCTTTACAAGGCTACCATTCCCCACCCAACTTTTAGATAAACGGTACTCACACGGGAGAAAATACTCTAATTGGGGAAACCTAATAAATGTGAAGAGTGCTAAAGTACCGCGTCGTTTTCCTGCCTGGTTGAAAGCCAGAAGGTTCCTGAACTTCTGTGAGGTTTTATGAAAGAGATCAAAAATAAAATTACGAATAAATTAGAGCGACTATTGGAACAATGGTTAATACCTCGTCTGGTACAGTGGGGAGAATACCTAAAAACAAAAATCAGGCGATACAAGCATCAAGAACTGAAGAGTAAATTAAAATTTTGTGGCTCTGGTTTACGATTTAAGCGAGATATTAAAATTGACCATCCCCAAAATGTATCTCTGGGGAATAAAGTATACATCGGCCCCGATGTCTTATTAGATGGCCGTGGTGGTATCACAATTGGCGACAACACCACACTTGGATTTAACGTTATTATCCTCTCTGCAAACCACGACTATCAAAGTGATGATTTGCCCTATGAACATAATGTCTACATTCATAAACCTGTTGTCATCGGTCGCAATGTTTGGATTGGCGGAAATGTCTTAATTATTCCGGGAGTTACCATTGGAGATGGTGCAATTGTGGCGGCTGGTACGATTGTAACTGCCAATGTTGAACCTTTAGCAATTGTTGGAAATCAACCTATGAGAACAATTAAATACCGCGACAAAGAACATTATGAACTACTCGCTCACAAGCAAGAGATTCAACCTGAAATATCAGTTAATTCTGACACTGAACAGCATAACTGATTAACCAAACTTGATCTACTTCGCGCTAGAACCCTACCCCTTATACCATTTCACACAAATCCTGATACATATAGATTTCTCGCAGGGGTACAGCATTGCTGTACCCCTACCAATGTATTTGTATCATTACGGTATTAATCCCCTCCCCGCTCTTCGGGAGGGGAGACAAAGCATAGCTTTGGCGGGGTGGGGTTCTTGGGGTTTAATAAGTAATCAAGCGAACTTAATATTACACCAACACTGGCGTATTCGCCCGCTTAACTTCAGGTGTTGCAACCATCCGCATTCCGGCGGGTGCGGCTATAGTTAACCCACGGCGCACAGGACGCACAGGACGCTTATTCACTAGCGATACTTGAAATTCCGACAGAACAGTTGCCAAGACGATTTTCATTTCATACTGGGCAAATGCCATCCCAATACAGCGACGATTACCGCCACCAAAGGGTAAATATTCATAAGGCGAATATTGTCTTTCTAAAAAGCGTTCTGGTTTGAACTGCTTAGATTGTGGGTAAACTTCTTCCCGATGATGCGCTAAATAAATACTGGGGATTATTGCGGTTCCTTCTGGCAGTTCATAGCCCATAATTTTAATTGGGTTCTTGACAATCCGCACGAAAGCAGTCATGGCAATTGGGTAAATTCGCAATGTTTCTTGGCAAACTGCTGACAAATAGGGCAATTTAGCTACATTACTCAAATCGGGGTTAACTCCAATAGTGTTGAGTTCCTGTAACAACTTCTCACGCACTTCTGGTAAATAGTCAATCCAGTAAAAAGCCCATGTCAATGCGGAAGCGGTAGTTTCATGTCCCGCAACTAGCAGCGTCATTAACTCGTCGTGTAATTCTTCATCTGACATCCCTTGACCATCGTCGTAACGAGCAGCCATCATCAAACTCAGGATATCTTGGCGATTTTGATCTGGTTCAGCCCGACGTTCTCGAAGCAAAGCATAAATAAGTTGATCAATTTTTTGCCGTTGTTGCAAAATCCAACCCCACGGACTCCACGCCCCGAAATCTTTTTGCATGAACCGGAAAAAGAAGGCGCTGGACATTACGGGCGAAGTGATGAAGTCTAACAAGTCACTTAGCGATCGCCTCAGTGACTCAAAAAGCTGTCCTTCATTCAAACCAAATACAACCCGTAGAATAACACGCAAGGTGATTTCTTGCATCGACTCACGGATATTAAAAGGCTTACCAATTTGCCATTCATTACTCACCTGTCGGGTTATTTGCCGGATTTCTTGACCATAAGCCCGCATCCTTTCGCCATGAAAGGGAGGAGCTAATAGTTGCCGTTGGCGCTGGTGGCGATCGCCATCTGATAACATAAAGGAGCGATCGCCAAGTAAAAATTTTAGTGCTATATTCCCCCTGCCAACCTCAAAATAGCTGGAATCAGCAGTAAAAATCTGCTCAAGTGCTTGGGGTTGACTAAAGTACACAAGATGGTTATCCCCGCGACTACTCCTTATAGTGAAAGTGTCACCATAGATTTTGGCAAAATCATCCACATATTTCACTGGCTGACCAATAAACTTGATCATCCGCAGCCAGCGCGGCATTTGAGGCCCATCAGGCAAATTGTAAGTTGCTGTCATAGAATTTTGGGGAGTTAATGGCTTCTGAATTTTATTGTTACGAGTTTTCATGTTATTTAGGGTTACAGAAAGCGGTATATTCTTCTAAGGCAGTCCCAATGAAAAAATTTCATCACCAGGGACTGAGAACTAGGGACTAAGGACTAAAGACTAAGAACTAGGAACTAGGGACTAAAGACCAGGGGGGACAAAAGGAGAATAATAAACTCCTAACTCCTAACTCCTGACTCCTAACTCAGCATGGGCGAAACCCTAGCTATCCGCTAACAGCACTCACTACTCAGCACTCAAGAGGCAGCATCGGACGCAAGCAGTGCCAAAAATCATCGCTATTCTCAACGGTAAAGGAGGAGTCGGTAAAACGACTACCGCAGTCAATCTGGCTGCAAACTTTGCGAAGAAAAAAAAGGTGCTGCTGATTGATGCAGATATTCAAGGTTCTGCCAGTTGGTGGTTTGGGCGCAGTCAGCAGGGAATGGGATTTGATTTATCTCAAGAAACCGATCCCACACTTTTAGGTGATTTAGGAAAGATAACAGGTTACGATTTAGTAGTGGTGGATACGCCTCCCGCGCTGCGCTCTGAAGCATTAGTGGCGGTAATTGCGATCGCAGATTATCTAGTTTTGCCTACACCCCCAGCCGCAATGGATTTAGCTATCCTCGTGGAAACAGTCAAGGAAGCCGTCATCCCCTTGGGAACCCCCCATCGGGTATTGCTCACCAAAGTCGATACGCGCAGCCTGGGGGAAGCACAAGAAGCAAAAAACACTCTGACTCGGCTAGGTATTCCTGCTTTTAATACCTTCATCCGTGCCTATAAAGCTCATGAACGAGCGGCGCTTGAAGGTGTAGCAATTACTCAATGGCGAGGAGGAAACGCACGGGAGGCGGAATTAGACTATCGCCGCGCGGCTGATGAATTACAGCGTGATTGGAGAAAATAATAATGGCTAGGAAACAAAGTCTCTCTGACTTATTACAAGAAGAGGCGCAAAAATTTACACCCCCAGAAGGTGAACCTGCGATCGAAGTTATAGCAGAAAAAATTGCCGACGAACAGGCTTCATCTGATGAGGAATCCTCAGCACAGACACTTGAGCTAACTTCTACTAAGCGCACAACTCCCACTAAGGCTGATTTAGAAGCGGCTGTCAAAGAGTTGACAAGTAATCTGGAAAAAAGCCACAAAAAAGAAGCATCTCTTGGGCAGGAACTTGCTGATTTACAATCAAAATTATCTAAACAAAAAACATTTGTGTCGGAACAGCAATCAGTAATACAACAGCTAACAAAAGAACTTGAGGAAACCAAAAAAACAGCACTGCAACTTGCAGAAGCAAATTCCCAGCTTATAGAAGAAATTAATGCTTTAAAACAAACAGCAGAAGATAATTCTAAACTTGTTGCCAAAGAAACTAGTGCTATAAAACCAGTAAAAGAACACTACAATCCACTTAACTACAAAAAATCACATCGGTCATCGGAAACACTAGCTCAAAATCAACCTCAAAATCAACCAAATGAGTATCCTGATAGTTCTAATGAGATGTGGTTACTTGACTAGAGTCAGTCAATCAGTCAGATAGAGATTAATGGCACAAATCAAAATCTCTGATTTGTCACAAAAAACTTCATCAAAGCGCCTAACGCACCGCCATGTAACACGGTGCGTTAGGCTAAAGCCGTAACACACCCTACTTAAGATTTATTTTATAAATAGTCTCTTATAATTACCCGCACATGATATGAGTTCGTAGTGAGCGATTCATCGCTCAAAACAAGGATTATCAGGACTAAAGTCCT
>NZ_JABXKM010000039.1 GCF_017115025.1 Nostoc sp. NOS(2021)
AGAACCCCACCCCCAACCCCCTCCCCGCAAGCGAGGAGGGGGCTAAGATGTACCTGATTTGTTTGATTAGGAAAGGCTATATTAGGAATTAGTAATTATTTGTTGATAATTTATCCAAGCTTCCCAAAAAATATAAATTGATAGTATTCCTAAGAAAATGCGAAGCACTAAACTCACAGTATAATCTGGTAGTTTTGGCAATGTGCGAGTACTCATTTGAACGCCTAAAAGACCGCCGCATCCCAAAACTATACCTTGAACAAACAGAATATTTCCTTCTAATGTGTGTCCTGTGCAGGCAGCTAAACCAGTGATGACAATCACACCCAAACTAGTTTGAATTGCTACTTTAATTTCTTCTCCCAGTAGTAACATTTGCAGTGGCACCATAATCGTACCGCCACCTAACCCAAATAAACCTGCTAAAATTCCTGCTGCTCCCCCAGTGCCAATTTTAGAAACTAATGGGTTAAATACTGGGGCTGTATTATCTTTTTTCTTGAATGCTAGTTGCTTACGAAGTTCAATCAGATAGATATTAGCAAGTAGTATGATGCCAAATGTGAAGAGTATTATATAGGATGGAATTTTATTGGCAAAATATACACCTATTCCAGTAGTTAAGAAAGCTGGAATTCCTAAATAAATTACTCGTTTAAAGTCAAGGTAGCCCATCCACCAATTCTGCAAACTTCCAGAAATTGAAGTAATTACAATAGCAAGGCTACTAGTAGCGATCGCCTGAACGGGAGTATAACCTAGTGTGACTAAAAGAGGAATTGTGATAATACCGCCACCTATTCCTAAAAGTCCAGCTATGACTCCAGATATTAAACCCCCAGTCACTAAAATAAACCAACTAAAATCAATCATAAATATAGCAATCCGTGCAGGGGTTGTGAAAAATAGTTTTTTAATCGAACCACTCCAGACGCAGAGAACACGGAGAGATAAGAAATAGAGATTTTCATAAATGATTTAGGACTGCTATAGGTCTTTTTCTAGAGAACTGATTTGGTGTGATTAACCTTGTACTGTCACTGGATGGCTAACAACACCTCCGTAGAGCAATCCAGAATCATTCCACGGAACTTTAGTCGGTTGTGTGTTACCTAAATTGTCAGTAGCACGAACTTGGAGAAAATATTCCCCAGAAAGTGGGTTCCATTCAATGTCCCACCGTACCCATGCAAATGGAAAATTTGGTTCTCTCAGTCGTGCAAATTGCCAAGTTCTGCCACTATCTAGGCTGACTTCCACACGCACAATCTTTCCTTTCCCAGACCAAGAACGTCCACGCAGTAAGTGGGTTCTAGCAGAAAGCGTAGCTGGCCAAGCTAACTCGAAGGCACTCTTAACATTTTGGTAGGTAATCAGCTTACCTTTATACGGTGCGATCGCTGGATAGTCTGCACCAACCAACACCATCTGCTCCGTCACCCACTGCGTATATATCGGCGTTTCGGAAACCTCAATCCGCTCAATCCATTTAACGTTGGCGTTTCCTCCCCAACCAGGGAATAAGGCACGGCATGGCTGACCGTGATCTGGAGGTAATGGTTCTCCATTCATTGCATAAACGACGAGCGAGTTATCTGCTAATGCCTTAGCGATCGGAACTACACTACTGAACTTGGATTTATTTGTCTCCTTTGAGTCCAGCGAATCCAAATCTGCACCCTCAACGAGTACATCTTTTGCCGTAGATTTCAGTCCAGCTCGCTCTAATAACATCCCAAGTGGTACACCAGTCCACTCAGCCACACCAATAGCCCCAAGCCTCCACCGTGTTCCAGGGAGTGGTATGTTGTAAGCTTCTTCAAAGAAGCGCCGACCATTAGCAGCACACTCAATGGCGCAAGTTACTGAGATGGATGGCATAGCGATGATTTCATCGTAAGTGAACTCGCAGGGAGCAGAAACGCCAGTTCCGTGAATCTGCAAACGCCATGTAGACGGGTCAAAAGGGGGAGGCGTATGGCGGTTGTGAACATAGAACCAATCATTTGGTACTAAATAGCCACGCCCATACATCGCTTCCCAGTTCATCTCTAATGTGCCTTGGCTATGAGAGATATACCCTGGTGGCAATGGCTTAAGTATTTTACTGCCCTTGGTTTTAACAGCTGCCTGACTGTGAGCAGGCGCAGGTTTAGCTAACGCTCCAATAGCTGTTGCGCCAACCATCGTGGCTAGTATTTGCAGAAAGCGCTGGCGCGAAATACCCGCATCTGTACTTTTTTGCCAGATGCACTGATCAACCCGTGCTTTTAGATAATCCTCCTGGTCAAAGAGGTTTTCATCGCTCAAGCTATTACCTCCTTGTAATTCGTAATTCGTAATTAATACACACAGAATAAGGCTTGATGAAGGAGCAGGGGGGATGAGGGGGATGAGGGAGAAAAATTAATAACCAATGCCCAATGCCCCATGCCCCATGCTCAATGCCCTGAAAAAACTAGCTGTTTATCGCTGTCCAAACACCAGTTATCTCATCTTGTGTGTAGTTGGGTAAATAGTGAGCAAATCCGTTTCTAGCTATTTGAGCGATCGCATTTATAAAGCGATCGCAATCTTCTAATGTATTATATACAGCAAAGCTAGCTCGGATAATACTAGGAATGTTGCGCGTAACTCCCCTGTCTACTTCCTGAGCAATCTCACAGTCTTGCTCGTCGGAAATATTCTTGAGTTTGCGAATGTATTCGTAGGTGCAGAAAGCCCCAGCCCGAACCCCAATGCCGTATTCTTGTGCCAGAATTTCTGCTACTAAGCGTCCATCAAACCCATCAATATCAAAAGGAATAACATGGGCTAAATTATCTCCTGGGATATGCAATTTGACGCCAGGAATCAGCCCAAGCCGTGTATATGTAAATTCAACTAGAGAGTGTTCATACTGAGCAATGCGATCGCGCCCTAGTGCTTCGATAATTTCAATCGCCTTGGCAATGGCGATCGCACCCATTGCGTTTGGTGTTCCAGGATCATGGGCGCGTTCTGTATAAAAACGCTTGATCTCTAGATTTCTGGTGATATAAGGCAGGTTTCCACCCCCAATTTGATAAGGGTAGGAGCTATCAAAAAATTCCTTTGGCCCCAGCAGAACCCCAGTTCCATAAGGGGCATACATCTTGTGTCCAGAGAAAGCCACAAAATCTAAATGACATGGGTCATCATCTGCACCCATCTCGACTCGTTCATGCTGAATTAACTGACACACGTCAGCAAACATCTTCGCCCCATACCGATGTGCTAAAGCTGCAATTTCGTAAATCGGGGGTTTGTAACCTGTAATTGTCGAGGCGCCTGTAATAGTTACTAACTTAATTTGCTCGGCTTTAGGACGATTTTGGTGTGCCTTGAAGATATCTTCAATTTCTGCGATACTAACACTTCCATCCGGCTGGGTTCTGTACTGCACAACTTCGTCTTTAGTAACCCAAGGCAGCAGGTTTGATGAATGTTCGATATCAGAAACTAAGATTTTCCCAGGTTTTTTTGCCCAAAGTGTCGCAGCTCCATTAATTGCTTCTGTTGTGTTCTTCGCAAAGATTACATAGTTGTCTGAAGATGACCCCACAAAGTCCCGAATAATGTTCCTACTAGCGTCATATTCTCGTGTAGTGATGATCGACTTTTGCCCAGAACCTCGATGCACACTACCATAGGTGTCAAGCATCTCGTTTACATGCTGCTTAAGGCTTGCAAAGGGAGTGGTTGTGGCTCCATTATCCAAGTTGACGTAGTTGACATAGTTTCCCTTAAGAGTTTTCACCTTGAAAGATAGAGACTCTTTTGTAAATAACGGTCTGATTTCTTTGTCCCAAAAGCTGTCACAATTTTCTGCAAACAACGGTAATTGAGCAGCTTCTTGCTTGATTTTTGCGCCCATTGAAAGTACGTCAGTCATTTTTAGCACCCCTATTTTAAATTTGGATTTTTTGGACAAGCCTAACTGCCACAACGCTTTCTTTCGCGCCACCTCATATCAATTGCCAGTAATCATAGTCTTTATAATTACTTTCTTCCTAGTAGAAAACCCGGTCATACCCATTATTCTTTAATAAAATAATTAAAAAGAGTATCCGTATTAGTACTTGATTAAAATCTTTTTATTGCTATTTAATATACAGTGTAAAGAATAGTGATAAGTAGTCAAGTATACTTTAAACAATTTTCTTGTAGTCATTAAACAAACTTCACGCATTGAAGGCAAGTTGATAGAAAAAGCTTCTCATTAACTAAGCTTGGAATTGCTTACTAGAACTGTATTTAACCAGAAAAAAGCCTATACTAAGTTGAGGTTACTCTTTAAAAAAGCTTTATTAATTCACTTAGGGATATTATTACTTCTTCAACATTGCTTTATACGTATTTATTCGTATTTACCAGAATTTTTTAACATTACAGTTCTGGCAGAAGCTGTTAGTTGTTTGCTGACATTAAATAGCGATCGCCCAAGATTACAGAATGATCATCAAATACTAGATACTTGTACTGACATCAATTCTAAGTAATAAATGAGTCAGTATAAAAATGTATTGAAGGAGACTTTTTAAATTTATCTCTTAAGAAAGATGCGATTATAGATAATAAAGTATAGAATTATACAGTTTTTTCATGTAGAAAAATTTCATCAGCCAATACAATTTAGTTTTTAAGTATGGGGTTGACTCTCTCCTCCCCATCTCTAAAGATGCGAGATATGGGATTAAATTCCCCCTTGTCCCCCTTATCCCCTCATCCTCTTCTTGACGGGGAAGATGATCATAGTGTTATAACGGCATCAGTCTAAATCCAAAATGGGGAACATCAATTGATGATTAATTGCTGGTGCTTGGAGAGAGTTAAACTTAGCTTTTAGAGCAAACCCTGATTAGACACAGTTGATAAGCAATGCTAATGCCAGCACTGCTGAATATTTTTAAGCAGGTGGGTCAAGAGTGATGAATGAAGCTGACACCTCAAATAAGGGGGCTGTGATCGAATCCCTAAATTCTGCTAATTCGCCACAATCAGAACAGGCGAGTTGCCCGTTTTACTCAGTTGTGCCTAATGACAATATGACAGTTAAAAAACTGCCACTCCTCATGCCAGCTGAAGATACACAATTTTCACAAGATACCACGCAGCAGGACTGGGTTGCAGAGCCTGAAAGCGGCAAACAAGCACTTATTGACTCGGAATTTCAGAACCTGCTGGCATTGAACGAAGAATTGCGTGCAGCTAACAATAACTTGTATGAACAAGTGGAGCAGCTAAAAGACAACCTAGCTGAGTCTGAAAAGGTTTTGCAGTGGCAGAAAACGCGTTCTAGCGTTAGTGAGTCGATGCTCAACCAACATACTCAGGAATTGGCTGCGGCTCAAGAACAGATAAAGTCCTTATTTCAACAATTAGAAACTGCTGTACAAACTGTTCAACGCCAGGAACTTTTTATTGATAGTTATAAAGCACAGCTACAAATTAGCCAACAACGCCTTGCCCAGTTAGAGCGAGAATGTACGTTGCTACACAATAACAACAGCGAACAGTCTCAGCAGCTATTGCAATCAGAAAATGCTTGTCGGGAGTTACGTACTAGACTGATGCGACAACAACGCCAGACGCTGCAATTCAAAGCAGCTTTGGAAAAATGTCTAGATACATCGGTTCCTAGCTATGATTCCCTAGAGGATACTGCAAAACATCCCAAAGACATAACTAGTGGACAAGGAAGATTCTCTAAAAAAGCTCGGTCTTTGTTTCCTAACGCACAGCCAATTCAACCTTGGTCAACAGAATCAGAATCCTTGAGTGATGATCTAGATAATTCTTGGGGCGAACCCTCAACACCACTCCCATTTCAAAGAAATGAAGCCACTCCGACAGCATCATCTTCTTGGAACTGGACAGTTAAACAAGATACGCCAACCCCAGCACAACCCAGCCCCTCTGCAAAAATTGATGATTCGCCAGATACACCGGAAGCTGTTTCACCTTTGGGTTCATCAAACTTAGATCAGCAATTAGATAGTCTAATCCAAATGTTTTTCACCTCCCAGCCTGTATCTGTATCACCACCACCTGCGGCGAAAACGGATGTGGATAGTAATCCGCCTATCTGGGAGACTTTAGCAACAATCTTAGAAGACGATGAAGAACTAGAAAATCCACAGGAGGAACAGTTGAAGGCAGAAATTAATCCCCCTGCAACTACCTCGACTTCTTGGAAGACAGATTCTATGCTTTCACCAGCCGATAACTTACCAGTTTCCTCTACTTCACCTCACACCGAGACGAATGTTGGAGAAACTGAAGATTACTGGTCAGAAGTTTCCCAATTGACACAGTTGGAATTGTCGGCGACTGATTTTTCTCCAGAGTTATCAGGTGATAACACCAATGATGCCAATTCACCCTCACCGGTGGTTTATCCCCAGCGTCCACCCAAAGGGCGTAAGTCATTGGCATCCGTGGAATTGCCGAATTTTCGCCCCAATAGTTAATAGTTAGTTGTCATTTGTCATTTGTCCTTAGTCATTTGTCTAATACTAATGACCAATGACTAATGACTAATGACTAATTCAGAATCCTTGCTTCTGACTTCGGAATTATGGCTTCTGGGCTAATTTTTGCTACCTGACTGCGCGATCGCGGTTTGCCTGTGGCGATCGCATAATTAATCACTAACAACCACAGCCATAATCCCGGATTCCGGGGTTCCAGCCAAAAACCTACCCGACTCAAGAAGCGCCCAAACCACGGACTCAGCAAAGCACTAACCAGGGCATGACGACCGAAGTTGAAATAACTACCAAGCCATCTGAGTAAATCCCTTGGCCCAGCAAGTTCCCAAATCCATAAAAGTAAGGCAGGATTTTTGCTAGCTGCTTTGAGTGCTAGGCGGTTAAAGGTTAACCAATCACACCGATCTTTGATGAAATTATCTGCCACTTCTACAGGTTCGTCTGCTAACAGTCCAAAAAAGGTGTTGAGCATGGAGTTAATCCGTTGCGGGGGTAAAAATTTCCCTGTGGGTACCATCATCCCTTTGGAAAATAGCCAAGTTACTGAAACGTTGCTTTGGTAAGCGCGAATTTGGTTCAAGTGTCGGAAACTCAACAAGTCATGTTTGAGAGCAGTATCCAACAGTGTTGTCAAGCGCTCTAAGTTGCGAACTAGGGAACCAAAACCGGTGAACACTAGGGGAGACTGGAGTGATGCCGCATCACCGATCGCAATCAATCGATCAAAGGCAACTGTGCGATCGCTACTTCCCACACTAAAATGCCCCGGTATATACCCAAATGTCGGCTTTTTCCACACTAACTTGTCCATATCGCACCGGCGATACTCTGGCAAAATCGTGAAAAAATCCTCGTACATTTCCAGCAAGGAACCGGGATTTTCAGCATTGACTTCGTGGTAATGAAATAAATAAATCGTCAGTTCATCATTTGCTCCAGGAAACAGTTCCCAAATCAACTGCCTTCCCCGCGAAATATCCCCATGACTGTAAAGAACGTCCCCATATTGGGAATCCCACACCCCCGGCTCAAATCCGCTCTCAATTGCCGCTCCCACTGTCGGACACACACTATCAAAAGCCCGACCACCATTTAATTGCCAAGCGATGGGGGACGCAGTTCCCATTGCATCTATTAGCAGTCGTCCACTTACTTGCTTCTCGCTTTGAGTGGGTAAGTGCTTGACTTTCAAAATGACTTGTGATATATCAATATCTGCACGGATAAACTCTGTTTCATCCCAGATTTCACCGCCTGCCGCTTGCAGTTTTTGCCCACACATTTGGAGCCATTTTTCGGAATCTAAGCCCAAATTTAGGACTGTGGGTGTGTGGAGGACGGGCGATCGCAGTTTGGCTGGATTATTGGCATCAAAAAACTTATTGAATCCGTCTTTGTATTCCCTGGCAATGATAGTTTCTAACTCAGCGGGGGTGACTAAACCCAGGTTAACTAAGCTTTGAATCTCATCGCGGGAAATATTCCATTCTCGGTTCATCCGCCCAAAGGGCATTCGTTCCACCAGCAGAACTTTATATCCCAGTTTTGCCATCAGTGCTGCATGAATCGCGCCTAGTGCGCCACCGATGTAGATGATGTCGTATTGGGCATGGGGCATTGGGCATTGGGCATTGGGCATTGGGAATGGGGTATTGGTTATTTCCCCCCTGCTCCCCTGCTCCCCTGCTCCTCTCACATGCGAAAACACGACTTGACGCGGTTGCTGCGGATTCTGTACCCCTTCGCGCCATCGTTGTTCCCACCAATAGGCACGCGTTAGGTCATATTCACCATTGGGCATTTTCTGAAAATACTTGACGGTGAGGGGGTAAACAGAGCCTAGTGCTGCAAAAATCGATTGCTGGGATAAATCAATCGCTGGCGGTTCTGGGTAATGATGCGGAAAACGGCTTCTGATTTCCTTGGTTAGGCGTTGCAAGATTTTTCCCTCACTGGGAAAGGGTTGTTCTGCCCAACGAAACACTTTTAGATAAGTAGTTCGTTGCACCGACCAGACAAATACCGAAAGTTCCGCAGGCAATTTTTCGGAAAGAGCCACCCTAGCAGTTGTAGTTGCAGTGGGGATTTTGAGGCGAAAGCCTTCCGAGGTAAGTACTTTTTCTCCATTTCCGGGTTCAAAATCTGTTTGTAACCAGCTACGCACAGTTGCTATATCCGAAGTTGGAACTTCTAAATAAAGGATTTCTCTCATCTTTTCCTGACATCTCCGTTCAATCTACTCACTAAGACAGATTTTATGAAGGCACAAAGTAAGGTAAACTCCGCCCTATTAGTTTCGTAAAGATTCAGTGAAGAAATTTTAAGAGTTTGTCAAAGTTATTGTTCATTTTGTATTTCTGTAAACCCACGCCATGAATTATCCCATTCCAGAGAGTCCCCAGGAAATTGTTGCCCTGCGACAACAGCCGATTGATGAAGAACTAGTTGCTAGTGCGATCGCTGGAGTAATTAAAATTGTCCGCGCTCAGGGTCAATCTTTGGAAGAATTAACCGCTCAGTTGCTAGCAGATGATCCACTGCTGGATCAGCAACAACGTCGCTGGTTGAGCCAATTAGTTGCCCAATCCTGGGAAAAGTTCTCCTAAAATCTTGCATAAGATGAAGTTTTGTCGCAGGATTAGATTTCTCGGTCTGCACCTAAATATTGGAATATTGGCGATGCCTGCGGCGGGCTGCGCCTACGCATTTTAGGTATAGGAGTAACAATAATTCTCAGTATGGGATTGGCTATTGGGTTGCTATTTTTGCATTCATGGCAAAGAAGCCACTAAATTAACCATATCAGCGTTTTACGTTGCTAATGAATTTTACAACGTTCTGAAACGGAAAGACCCTTGGTTTGCACCAGAGGTCTTTTTTGTGGATCAATCTTCATGCTCTTTGAGCAGCGCTTCGACGCTTTAGCGGAATAAATGTTTTTGGCGCACAACTCAGTTGAGCGATCGCCTCCCCTGATCATCGAAAAGCGTAAACTTTACATACACCATATTGCGGTTTTTGTCAACTAGAAGCTTTCAAGGCTGCTTCAGCTTGGGAGTGCAACAATAAACCGTATTCCAATCCCTCCACCACCGCTTGATAGGAAGCCGCCAAAATATTGGTGGAAACCCCGACCGTCGTCCAGCGTTGACGACCATTGCCTGATTCTACCAACACCCGGGTTTTTGCCGCCGTGCCCGTATGTCCGTTGAGAATTCGCACTTTGTAATCTGTCAAATCAAAGGTTGCTATTTGGGGATAAAAGTTCACTAAAGCCTTGCGTAAAGCCGCATCCAAAGCTGCCACGGGCCCGTTACCTTCCGCCACCTCCAGAATATTTTTCCCGTCAACAGCGACTTTGACTGTAGCTAGGGCATTGCTAGTTTCTTTCCCCTCAATCAAGTCACAGTGGACTTGAAAACCTTTGACTTCAAAAAACTGCTGGCGACCTCCCAAAGCTTCGTGCATCAACAGCACAAAACTTGCCTCTGCTGCTTCAAATTGAAATCCTTCACTCTCCAAATCTTTGAGGCGCTGGAGAATTTCCCTAGCCTCTGCCTTTTGCTGATCGAGTTCAATCCCAAAACTGCGAGCTTTGGCTAAAACATTGCTGAGTCCAGACTGTTCCGAAATCACGATGCGACGAGAATTCCCGACTTGTTCCGGCTGAATGTGTTCGTAAGTTAGGGGATTACGTTCTACGGCTGATACATGAATACCGCCCTTGTGGGCAAAAGCCGAACGTCCCACAAAGGGGGCGTGTTCATCTGGCGCGAGGTTGACCACCTCACTCACAAAACGACTAGCTTCTGTAAGTTGTGTAAGCTGGTCTTCTGTGATACAACTGTAACCCGCCTTCAGTTGTAAATTGGGAATTAACGAACAGAGGTTAGCATTACCGCAACGTTCACCGTAACCGTTAATTGTGCCCTGTACCATCTTTGCCCCTGCCATAACGGCGGCTATTGCGTTAGCAACCGCCATTTCCGAATCGTTATGAGTATGAATTCCAATTTTAGGAATTGTCCTTTGTCCATCGTCCTTGGTCATTGGTTCTTGACTAATGACTAATGACAAATGACCATTGACATCTTGAACAATTTGGCTAATTTCATGGGGTAAAGTGCCGCCATTGGTATCACACAGCACTAGCCATTCCGCACCAGATGCGATCGCAGCCTCTAATGTCTGTAAAGCATAATCCCGATTGTGCTTGTAGCCATCAAACCAATGTTCGGCATCGTAGATAATCCGACGACCTTGAGAACGGAGATACTCAATTGTGTCGCAAATCATCGCCAAATTTTCTTCTAATGTCGTCTTGAGTCCGGTTGTGACGTGTAAATCCCAAGACTTGCCAAAAATCGTTACCCAGCGAGTTCCCGCAGCCAAAATATCCTGTAGCATCGGTTCAGTTGCGGCAGTGGTATTGGGGCGTCGAGTCGAACAAAAAGCCACAATTTCAGCTTGTTTGAGCGGATCTTCTTGGAGTTGCCAGAAAAATTGTACATCTTTGGGATTGGCACCAGGCCAACCGCCTTCAATGAAGGGAATTCCTAGTTGATCGAGTCTCTTAGCAATGCGTAACTTATCTTCTATCGATACTGATAGCCCCTCGCGCTGAGTGCCATCCCGTAGTGTAGTGTCATAGAGCCAAAGTTGAGGTGAGGAATTTGTGGTCATAAAACTGGGACCGACGATACAACTTTCGAGGCAATGTGTCAATATACAACAAAAAGCCAGTTTGGCAATTTAAAAATGCCTAAGATACTAGCTCAAGGTAAAACAATTGAGTGCGAACAGGGAAGCAATCTCCGAAGGATTTTGCTGCAAAATGGTATTGACCTCTACAATGACGGTGCTAAGGTAATAAACTATCGGAGTATTGGCAGTTGTGGTATCTGTACGGTTAAGGTATAGGGCAAAGTATCAGCAGCGAATTGGCGTGATCGAGCACGGCATTCGCTTCCTCCCCATTCTCCGACAACACACCTGCGTAAGAAACTGCCAAACTCAGGTTTTAGGCGATGTGAAAGTGACAAAGTTTGAGCGATTTTGGGGACAAGGTTCTCGAATAGTGTGGACACCAAAAGGTTAAAAAGGAGTAAGACAAGATGGGTAGATGGACACCCTTAATTTTAATGGCTGGAGGTTTGGCCATTCTGCTTGGTACATTACTAGGCATCAACTTTCCGATGGGCGTACAAAGCGCTAACGCTCCCGGTGGCAAAGCAGCAAAAGTCCTGCCAGCTAATATCAATGTTAATAGCAGTGCTGGCAGCAAGAACGATGAAACTGCAACTGAAGGAAATGAAACAACTCAAACAAACCAAACCAGGCGCAGTATTGTAGCCCCAAGACCTGACAACAGGAGTAACGTTGCCCAGAATCCTACCGATGACTCAACATCACCTGCTGACAGTACAACAGACGGCAATACAAATACTTCAGGAACAGACACGCCATCCAGCGATACAAATCAAGGCAACGAACCAATTCGCGCCTTGTGGTAACGAGAGATCCGTCTTTAGTTACGAGTTATAAGTTATAAGTTATGAGTTATTAGTTATAAGTTATTAGTTATGTACTAATGATAAATGACTAATGATAAATGACTAATGACTAATGACTAATGACTAGTGAGACTGTAATTATTGGTGGCGGCGTTATTGGTTTAGCGATCGCCATTGAACTAAAACTGCGCGGGACACGTGTTACCGTGCTTTGTCGTGACTTCCAAGCTGCTGCTACCCACGCCGCCGCCGGGATGTTGGCCCCAGATGCGGAAAACATCCCTAATGGGGCAATGCGTTCATTATGTTGGCGATCGCGTGCTTTATATCCCGACTGGACGCGCAAATTAGAAGAACTGACCGGCTTAAATACTGGCTACCGGCCCTGGGGTATCCTCGCACCCGTCTTTGAAGAGGCAGGGGGAGATAGGGGAGTAAGAGAAGAAAATTCTCCCTCATCCCCCTCATCCCCGGCTTACTGGTTAAACAAAGAGGCAATTCATCAATATCAGCCAGGATTGGGAGCAGAGGTCGTTGGTGGCTGGTGGTATCCTGAAGACGCACAAGTTGATAATAAGGCTCTAGCTCATGTATTGTGGACGGCGGCTGAGTCTGTTGGTGTTGAACTCAAAGACGGCATTACAGTAGAAGCATTTTTACAGCAGCAAGGACAAGTGGTTGGCGTGCAAACCAATGCTGGAATAATTCGCGCCGCGCACTATGTTTTAGCTTCAGGTGCTTGGTCAAATGAATTATTACCACTACCTGTGCTACCCAGAAAAGGGCAAATGCTGAGTGTGCGGATACCGGAATTTGTGCCAGAATTGCCCTTAAAGCGGGTTTTATTTGGGCAGGATATTTACGTCGTACCGAGACGCGATCGGCTCATTATTGGGGCAACAAGCGAAGACGTTGGCTTCATCCCCGACAACACCCCAGAAGGTATTCAAAAATTATTACAAGCTGCCATCCGGCTGTATCCTCAATTAAAGCATTATCCCATCCAGGAATTCTGGTGGGGATTTCGCCCAGCCACCCCCGATGAGTTGCCCATCCTTGGCACTAGCTACTGTCAAAATTTAACCCTTGCTACTGGTCATTACCGCAACGGGATTTTACTTGCGCCGGTAACCGCCGCATTGATTGCCGATTTAATCTTAGAACAAAAGTCTGACCCTTTACTTGCTGATTTTCACTATTCGCGCTTCCAGTCCCAGCCATCTACCTCCACCCCAATGCTGACTCACTCTGCCAATTTCTCCAACGGGCATCTTCCTGTCATATCCCCACAGCACCCACCACTCCCTACTCAAGAATCTCCACTGATTATCGCTGGCAAAACCTTCCAATCCCGCTTGATGACGGGAACTGGTAAGTATCGCAGCATTGAGGAAATGCAGCAAAGTATTGCCGCTAGCGATTGCCAGATTGTCACCGTAGCAGTACGACGGGTACAAACCAAGGCCCCCGGACATGAAGGTTTAGCTGAAGCCTTAGATTGGACAAAAATTTGGATGTTACCCAATACCGCAGGTTGTCAAACTGCTGAAGAGGCGATTCGGGTGGCACGTTTAGGGCGAGAAATGGCGAAATTGTTAGGGCAGGAAGATAATAACTTTGTAAAGTTAGAAGTAATACCCGATCTTAAGTATTTACTCCCAGATCCGATTGGGACACTGCAAGCAGCAGAACAACTAGTCAAAGAAGGCTTTGCAGTATTGCCCTATATCAACGCTGACCCCATGTTAGCCAAGCGCTTAGAAGATGTAGGTTGTGCTACAGTAATGCCTTTGGCATCACCAATTGGTTCTGGACAAGGACTGAAAACAACTGCTAACATCCAAATCATCATCGAAAATGCAGGTGTGCCAGTGGTGGTAGATGCCGGTATTGGTTCACCCTCCCAAGCCGCCCAGGCAATGGAATTGGGAGCAGATGCTTTGTTGATTAATAGTGCGATCGCCCTTTCTCTAAACCCAGCAGCAATGGCTCGTGCCATGAATTTAGCAACAGTTGCCGGCCGTCTAGCATACCTTGCTGGCAGGATGCCGATCAAAGATTACGCCAGTCCTAGTTCTCCTCTGACTGGGACGATTACTAGTTAGGGAATAGGGCATGGGGAATAGAGGGACAAGGGAGACAAGGGGAATAACCAATGCCTAAGCTAATAAGCATTTAAGTTGCATAAAAGCAGGGATAGAGCCGCTTACTACAAGCGAATCATTCTGGAAAAACGAATGC
>NZ_JABXKM010000309.1 GCF_017115025.1 Nostoc sp. NOS(2021)
GAGTAGGGAGTAGGGAGTGGGGGAGATGAGGGAGATGAGGGAGATGAGGGAGAATTATTGAACAAGTTTTTTCCTTGTCTCTTCCCAATGCCCCATGCCCCATGCCCAATGCCCTTTTATTAAATCTAAAAGCTAAAGTCTAAACTGGCACAATGTTGTTAAAACGCTCGCTCCCCAAAATTCGCTGGAAGTCTTGGGTTAAACCCTGGCAGGATGTAGATTGGCTACTTTTTTGTTTGCCGATTGCTATCAGCATCTTTGGCGGCATCATGATCCTCAGTACGGAACTGAAGCAGCCAGTAACTGACTGGTGGTGGCACTGGTTGGTAGCGGGTATCGGCGTGCTTATAGCCCTGTTTTTATCTCGTATCCGTTATGAACTCTTGATGCAGTGGCACTGGGTAACATACGCACTAACAAACTTCAGTTTAATCGCTGTGATGATTGCTGGTACTAGCGCCAAAGGGGCACAGAGGTGGATTAGTATCGCTAGCTTTAACGTGCAACCCTCAGAATTTGCCAAAGTCGGCATGATCATCACCTTAGCAGCTTTGCTACACAGGCGCACTGCTTCTAGCATTGAAGGTGTTTTCCGTATTCTGGCAATCACCGCTATACCTTGGGGATTAGTATTTTTGCAGCCAGATTTAGCAACATCACTGGTATTTGGTGCGATCGTCTTAGGAATGCTTTACTGGGCAAATGCTAACCCAGGCTGGTTAATTCTGATGATTTCTCCGGTGGTTGCCGCCATTTTGTTTAGTATATCTTGGCCATTAGCAGAGCCGATAGTTTTATTTAAAGGATTATCTTTTGGCCCATTCGCTTTTGGTCTATTAGGGCTAATTTGGTCAGTTGCTATGGCTATTGTGGGCTGGCGAACTCTCCCCTGGCATCGATTTGGTTTCGGCGCTATTAGTGCGTGGAGTCTCAATATCTTGGGTGGCGAATTAGGAGTCTTCGCCTGGAACCATATTTTGAAAGACTATCAAAAAAATCGGCTAACTGTATTTATGGACCCCGATCACGATCCACTCGGTGCTGGGTATCACTTAATCCAATCTCGCATTGCTATTGGTGCTGGTGAAATTTGGGGATGGGGTCTGTTCAAGGGGCCAATGACGCAACTGAATTTCGTACCTGAACAGCATACAGACTTTATTTTCTCCGCAGTGGGGGAAGAATTCGGTTTTGTTGGTTGTTTGCTAGTGCTGTTTGTCTTCTGCTTAATTTGCTTGCGACTACTGCATGTTGCCCAAACTGCCAAAGATAACTTTGGTTCCTTGTTGGCTATTGGCGTTTTGTCTATGATCATGTTTCAGGTGATTGTCAACGTTGGCATGACTGTAGGTTTAGCGCCTGTGGCAGGAATTCCTTTACCTTGGATGAGTTATGGGCGTTCTGCGATGCTGACTAACTTCATTTCCTTGGGAATAGTCGAATCGGTAGCAAATTTTCGACAAAGACAGAAGTATTATTGATTCGTCATTTGTCATTTGTAAGAACATAAGGACTAATGACAAGTATTAAGCTATTAGAAGGAAACAAGCGAGGCTAAAAACATGATTCTGCCTGGAGCAACTGTTCGCGTCAACAATACCGCAGATACCTATTATCGCTATGAAGGACTCGTGCAACGGGTGAGTGATGGCAAAGTAGCCGTATTATTTGAAGGTGGTAACTGGGATAAATTAGTTACCTTCCGCCTGAGCGAATTGTCACTAGTAGAGACCACAGCCGGACGTAAAAAAGCCAAATAAGATTAGTTAGAAGTGAGAAGTTAGGAGTTAGGAGTTATGATTCCTCAACTCATAACTCCTAACTCAGCACTCAGCACGGGCTAAACCATAGCTATCCGCTAATAGCACTGCCATGCGCCTCCCTTTACCACAGTTTGCCACTGGCGATCGCCATCCCAACCACATTGCGGAGGTGATTGAGACTACTAGTACTGAAATTTTGGCTCAGTGTTTGGAACCAGAAGATTTGAGCTTTCCCTCCATGCCACCCTTTGGTAGTTGGGTTTGTTCTGTAGATGAAGAATCTGGCAATCAAATTTATGCTGTAGTGTATTATGCCACAACCATGCCCATAGATTCCGTACACCGGGCGAGAGCCTTGGGGTTGTCCTTGCAAGATTTACGCGAGGAACAACCCCAGATATTTGCCATGCTCAGAACTGAATTTCGGGCTGCGATCGTGGGATTTGAGCAGTCTTCCCTGAATCGAGGTTATAACCAAAGAATATATCAGTATCTACCACCCCGTCCCCCGCAAATTCATCAAGCTGTTTATCGGTGTGAACCAGAAGCGATCATTAAATTTACTGAAGAACTAGATTTTTTGCGGACACTGCTTTGTATTAATGGTGCGCCAATAGAGTCTTTGACCGCAGCTGCCATTCGAGATGTATACCAGTTACGCAAAGCTGACCGAGAATGGCTAATTAAAGCTGGACGTAACTTGAGTGTGCTACTTAAAGACGACTACGATCGCTTGCGGTTCATTTTGAGTCAAATCCACCCGTAGATAGTTAGTTCTCAGACAATTGCCTAGTTAGTGTAAATTAAGATTTCTGATTTTTCGTCAGGTGGCTTCTCCATTTATTTATATCGATTAAGCGATCGCCCCCAAGCTAATCGCAGTTTTACCATAGCCCCTTCAATTCCTACCTATGGAACTCATATCACAAGTTCTTGTTCTGGAACCAACTTCCCAACTTCTTGGCAAGGAACCAATTGTTCCCTTTGCTATTTTGCTGGTGGTCATCTTAGTTATACCCATCATGTTTGAGCGGCTAAGATTACCAGGATTAGTGGGTTTGGTTTTCTCAGGGCTAGTACTTGGGCCATCGGGCTGGAATCTATTTCAGTCTGACTCGCCGATGATTAACCTGCTATCAGAAATTGGGTTAATTTACTTGCTGTTTGTCGCCGGGCTAGAAGTTGATCTAGAACAGTTCCGCCGCCAGAAAAGTCGCGCCTTTGGGTTTGCTAGCTTGACTTTCAGTGTTCCCCTGGTGATCGGAACCTTAGTAGGGCTGATTTTAGGCTATGGCTGGGATACATCAATATTAATTGGCTCTTTATTCGCTTCCTATACCCTTTTGGCATATCCCATAATCAGCCGTTTGGGAGTGGTAAACAACGAAGCTGTTAGCGTCACCATTGGAGCGACGATTTTTACAGATATTGGCGCAGTGCTGATATTAGCCGTTTGTGTAGCCGTCGCTGATGCTGGAGCATTCAGCTTTGCAAAACTACTCACCTTGTCGGGTTGGTTAATTATTTACTCTGTTGCCGTTGTGACAGGCTTTGATTGGGCAGGCAAAGAATTTTTCAAGCGGTCTGGAGACGACGAAGGAAACAAGTTTTTGTTTGTGTTGCTTTCGGTGTTTCTGGCGGCTGTGGGCGCTCAATTGATGGGGATAGAAAAAATTGTTGGTGCTTTTTTAGCGGGTTTGGCGGTGAATGAAGCTGTGGGTGAAGGCCCAGTCAAAGAAAAGGTGGTATTTATTGGCAGTGTGCTATTCATTCCCATTTTCTTTGTTGACGTTGGCTTACTGATCAATCTACCCGCCTTTGTGAACAACCTGGACACGCTCAAGTTAACGCTGTTGATGATAGTCGGTTTGATTGTCAGCAAATTGATTGCAGCTTTGTTGACAAAACTGGTTTACCGCTATAACTGGCAAGAAATGCTCACGATGTGGTCGCTGTCACTTCCCCAGGTTGCGACAACGTTAGCAGCAACGTTAGTGGGATATCGGGCTGGGTTGCTGCCACTAGAAGTATTACACAGCGTGATTATCTTAATGCTTGTTACATCAACCTTGGGGCCGTTGATGACCAGTCGAATAGCTGTTGGTTTGAATTCCTCACCCGCCGAAGATCCAGTACCACCCCTACCTGACCAAAGCTCACTAAAAACAGACAGTGCTTTTACTATAGTCGTACCTGTGTATAATCCTCAGACAGAGCAGTATTTGATTGAAATGGCGGCGTTATTAGCGCGTCAGTCTCATGGCAAAATTATACCCCTGGCGATCGCTACTGCTGCTGCTCACATGGATGCACCCCAGTTAGAAGCGTCTCTACAACGGAGTGAGTGGTTATTGACCAAAGCCACAGCACAAAGTCGAGCGTTAGGCGTGGCCGCAGAACCAATGCTGCGAATTGATGATGCCTTTGCTCAAGGAATTAGCAGAGCTGCTCGCGAACAAAAGGCTAATTTAATTGTTATGGGTTGGGGTAAACGGACTGGGTTAAGAGCGCGTTTATTTGGGAATGTGATTGATGGTGTGCTTTGGGCATCCCATTGTCCAGTAGCGGTGACACGTTTAGTAGAATCACCGAAAAAAATTCAGCGCATCTTAGTACCAGTAGAAAATTTAACAGCACCGACATTACAGCCTGTACAATTTGCCCAGATGCTGGCAGAGGCAAATCAGAGCCACATTACTGTGCTGAATGTGTGCGATCGCCGCACTAGTTCCAGTAAAATTGCTTCCAGGCGATCGCATCTCTCCCTAATGGTATCTAAATTAGCTTTGGCCAATGCCCCAGAAATTCAAATTATCGCTCATGAAAATGTTGCCCAAGCAATTTTGCAGGCAGCACGATTATATGATTTAGTAGTTTTACCTTTTATACGTAATCGTACCAGTCCTGGAGGGTTAGCCATTAGCGATGTCACAACCCAGTTAGCCAGACAACTAACTTGCTCCATTGTCATGCTTGGAGAACCGCAACGCACTCAAACTACAAATCTAGTTATGTCTAAGACGATTACCAGCATTACATCTGCTGTATGATATGAGGCAGAGTTCAGTCCACGCGAGTGGAATTGGGCTGTGTTGGCGTAGCCCGCCGGAGGCATCGCATTCACAAAAATTTTTTGATGAAAAAGAGGGAGAAAAGGGAAAGGCAAAAGGGAACCCCATATTTAAAAATAGGGGTTTCAAGTATGTTGCTTGATTTTTCTCTCTACGAGAGGTTTTTGCCCCCTTTTTTAAGGAGGGTTGGGGGGATCAAAAGCCTGTGGGGCAACTCTCAAAGACTTGTGTGTACACCGTAGCCCCCCTCTGGAGGTAAGACCTTGAAATTTGCCAAGTTTCAACCTAGTCCCTGCTACTTTGCATCAAACTGAGAACAGTACTAATCATAAAAACACTCTATTTTATTGAAGATTTGATGAATTTTAGGTGGAAGAGTGACAATTTTGAGACTAAATTTGTTATTTTGCTAATTAAATTCTTAAGCAAAAAGGTAAAAATATCACAAGACTACATCCGTACAAAAATAAGTAAGTTCAACAACACTTTTTGATTGAGCCTTGTTCTTTTTTTTTCGTTTTGTATTTTTGTCTCCAAGCTGGGTAATCTAAAAGTAAGTGCAATAGCTACTGAAAATATTTGTAAGTAACTGGGAAACTATGAGAATTTTGGTGACGGGCGGTGCTGGGTTTATTGGTTCCCATCTCATCGACCGACTAATGACCGATGGGCATGAATTAATATGCTTGGATAATTTTTACACTGGGCACAAGCGCAACATCCTGAAATGGTTAGGTCATCCGTACTTTGAACTGATCCGCCACGATATTACCGAACCAATTCGGTTAGAAGTGGATCAAATTTATCATTTAGCTTGTCCTGCTTCTCCGGTACATTACCAGTACAACCCAGTTAAAACCGTTAAAACTAACGTCATGGGAACGCTGAATATGTTGGGGCTGGCTAAACGTGTGAAAGCGAGGTTCTTCTTGGCTTCAACTAGTGAAGTATACGGAGATCCAGAAGTTCATCCCCAACCCGAAGAGTATAGGGGTAGCGTCAATCCCATTGGGATACGTTCATGCTACGACGAAGGTAAAAGAATTGCTGAGACTCTATCATTTGATTACTACAGGCAAAATAAAGTTGATATTCGAGTTGCTCGGATCTTCAACACCTACGGGCCGAGAATGTTAGAAAACGATGGTCGGGTGGTGAGCAACTTTATAGTTCAAGCCTTGCGGGGTAATCCTTTAACCGTGTACGGTGATGGTTCGCAAACTCGTAGTTTCTGCTACGTTTCCGATTTGGTGGAAGGATTCATCCGCCTAATGAATGGCGAGTACATTGGCCCAGTCAACCTGGGTAATCCTGGTGAATACACGATTTTACAATTGGCACAAGCTGTGCAAAACATGATCAACCCGGACGCGCAGATTAAGTTCGAGCCACTACCTTCGGACGATCCCCGACGTCGCCAGCCTGATATTACCAAGGCAAAAACTTGGTTAAATTGGGAACCTACCATTCCTCTGCAAGAGGGGTTAAAACTAACAATAGAAGATTTTAGCGATCGCATTCAAAGCGATGTCAATAATTCAACCACCTGAGTGGCGCCTAGCGTCGCTCTGAATTTTCATGCAGGCTCACCCTATGGGTAGCTAGTATGCTTAGTGGTTGAGTTGACTGCCAGTGTGTAAGTGTTAAATTGAGAACTTCTTTTTGAAGACTAAGCCCAAAAAAGTGAGGAGTTAAAAAATGCGTGTTTGCGTGATTGGTACTGGTTACGTTGGTTTAGTTACAGGTGCTTGCTTGGCTCATATTGGGCATGATGTAATTTGCGTAGACAACAACGAAGAAAAAGTTAAGTTAATGAAGTCTGGGCAGTCGCCAATTTTTGAGCCGGGACTCTCAGAAATTATGCACTCTGCCATTCAAACAGAGAAAATTCATTTTACTACTGATATCGCTGCCGGAGTTACCCACGGGGAAATTCTGTTTATTGCAGTAGGAACACCACCTTTACCCACTGGTGAAAGTGATACTCGTTACGTCGAAGCTGTAGCCCGTGGGATTGGGGAAAATCTCAACGGTGGTTATAAGGTGATCGTGAATAAATCTACAGTGCCCATTGGCTCAGGTGACTGGGTGCGGATGCTTGTTCTAGATGGTATTGCTGAACGGCAGAAAACACTAGTAACCGCAGGTGGGGTATCGAGTGATGAGAAATTACCTCAGGTTGCAGCCGAGTTTGATGTAGTGAGCAATCCAGAGTTTTTGCGCGAAGGTTCGGCAGTTCACGACACCTTCAACCCCGATCGCATTGTACTAGGAGGCAATAGTCAAAGGGCAGTAGCTTTAATGCAACAACTGTATGCCCCAATTGTGGAACGCAAGTACGCTGAGGATCAATCTTTACCCCCTGTGCCAATTCTGGCAACAGACCTGAGTTCGGCGGAGATGATCAAATACGCCGCTAATGCCTTTTTAGCCACTAAGATTAGTTTTATTAACGAAGTTGCTAATATTTGCGATCGCGTCGGTGCTGATGTCACCCAAGTAGCCAAAGGTATTGGTCTAGATTCCCGCATTGGTAACAAGTTTTTACAAGCTGGTATTGGTTGGGGTGGTTCTTGCTTCCCCAAAGATGTCTCCGCTCTGATTCACACTGCTGATGACTATGGTTATGAAGCTCAATTACTGAAAGCTGCTGTGACTGTCAACGAGCGCCAGAGGTTGATTGCTTTGGAGAAACTCCAAAAAGTTCTGAAAATTCTCAAAGGCAAAACAGTCGGATTACTCGGACTAACCTTCAAGCCAGATACCGACGACTTACGCGACGCCCCAGCACTCATCCTAATTGAGCAGCTAAACCGACTGGGAGCCAAGGTCAAAGCTTACGACCCGATTATTTCCCAAACAGGTATGCGTCATGGGCTTTCTGGCGTGTTGGTAGAAACCGATGCCGAAAGACTAGCTGATGGCTGCGATGCTTTGGTACTCGTCACCGAATGGCAGCAGTTCAGCACTCTTGACTATGTGAAGATGGCAAAATTAATGGCGCACCCCGTTATCATCGATGGTCGTAACTTCCTCGACCCCGAAACACTTATCCGGGCTGGATTCCAATATGTAGGGGTGGGAAGATAGAGAGTTAGGAGTTAGGAGTTAGGAGTGATAAATAAAAATTAAACCACACTATTTTGAGAACCATAGTTTTTAAAAGTAGTGGGAGCATCTTGCTCCCTGGTGGTAGTAGCGGGCAAGATGCCCGCACTACTCCAGAGTTCAAAATGGACGAGGTTTAATACAACCTATAATCAATAACTCCTAACTCTCTTCAAAACCTCAAGATTTAAATACCGCCTAGATCATTCTAGGCGGTATTTAATTTGTTTAAAGCTTTACTTTACTTGGCGTTTTTACGTGATAATTTCATGTCAAGCGCTATGTGGAATACGTTCAATTTCAGCATATCCACTGAAAATAAGTTTTTGACCTTCAGTTTCTAATCGGTTTAGCCGCATTTTCACTCCATCCAGGTCAAAGCGATCCAAATCGACCATATTATCCAAAATTTCTACCAACGCCACGCTCAAGGTTTGCGAGATTTCCCGTTGGGCTTCTGGCACTTGGTCAAGTTCAATTTTTGGATCTTTGAAAGAAACCCGCCGCCGCCTTTCAATGCCTATGCTTAAGGTCATACTCAGGGGCACGAGTTCGCCATTGTTTAAATCTGCTTTTGCTACAAGGTGCAACCGATTTTCAGGTAATAGCTGTACCTGAACTTCGGTAAAGGAGACTGGTTCACCGCCAGATAATGCTGTCAGTGATGGTACCGTGAGGTTAAGCAGGCGCTTTTTCACCAGTTCCGCATTAAAGGCTTGGTTGATGCCTGCTTCTGATAAAATTACCTGTGCGATCGCTTGAGTGGGTTGCTTAAGGCTGAGTTTGCCACTTAAAACTGAGCCGAAGTCAATAGCCACCGCATCGGTTTCAAATGACATCTCCTCTACCGCGAAATCTTTCCGAATCACCAAGCCACGACCGCTCATTTTGAAGCTATCAATGCTGCCTTGCAAGAGCTTGCTGGAGGGGTAGCAGCGCACAAAGACTTCTACTGACTCGCTTTGGGTAAACAGGTGGCGAATCGTTTGGCTGGCGACTGTGTTGAGCATTCGCTCCCCCCAATCTGTGCCTTTAGGATCTTGTAAACCAGTAAGTCCGCCGAACATGTGGTTTTGGGTCTCTAGAAGTTCTTTGTACTTTTGTAACAAATTGTCAAGAATACAGCAAGCGATCCCCAGATTAATTGTGCTGATGCGTAGGTGTAGAATGGCTGATGGTTAATGAGGCAATGTATGAAATATTACTATTGATGAAGGTACTGAAGGACGTAAACGCAGGTCAAACACGTTCTATTTAGGAATGTAAAGGGGAAATGCAGCAGAAGTCTAGTATTTCAGTGAGGAAAGTTATCAATAACTTATTAGTGGGAATACTTGAACTAGGATATCAGACAGCTTCTCACCACTGCTAACCATGAGACAGCTAAATCTAGCCTAGCTGATTACGTAAGAGCGGTTTGTGCTGAAGCTTTGATATCTATAGTTTCCCAATAACATACTAAAACCATGAAAGCTACTGAAACCAACTTTCTCAAGTTCTTAGAAGGCAACAAGCAATTAATTATACCCATCTATCAGCGTCCTTATAGTTGGAAAATTCGCCAATGCCAGCAGCTATGGAATGATATTTTGCGTGCTGCAAATGATAATACAATTTCAGGGCATTTCATTGGTTCGTTAGTTTACATGGTAGATAGTGTGTATCTGACAGCAGTAATACCTAAATTATTAGTTATTGATGGTCAGCAACGTTTAACAACACTTTCATTACTGCTTTCTGTTTTAAGTAAAGCTATTAGAGCAAGCAATGAAGAAATTGATATTAGTTCTGAAGCGCTAGAGTATTATTATCTTTTCAATCAATTTGGAAAGGGTAGTGAACGATATAAGTTACTTTTAAATCAGAAAGATAGAGAAACTTTAATTCGACTACTAGAAGATACAGAAATACCTGACGATAAATCTCAGCAGCTTGTTGATAATTACCGATATTTTGAGATTCAAATTCATAAACCAGACATTGACCTGAATGCTCTGTATCGAGGTATATACAAGTTAATGATTGTAGAAATTTCTCTAGAGCGCGATCATGATAATCCACAATTAATATTTGAAAGTCTAAATTCCACAGGACTTAAGCTTTCAGAAGCAGACAAGATTCGGAACTATGTACTGATGGGACTTCAACCGGAGAAGCAGGACGAAATTTACAATCTCTATTGGCATCCAATGGAGAAAAGCTTTGATAAAACCGGAAATTCTGAGCTATTTGACCGCTTCATTCGGGACTATCTGACCATCAAATCTAGATCAGGAACTATTCCTAATATTGGAGATGTGTATAGTAGTTTTAAAATTTATGTACAAGATAAAAAAGATACTTTGATCAAAGAGATAGTAGCAGATGTTTACCTTTACTCTAAATATTTTGTAAAGTTAGCTTTTGCTGAGGAAACTGACCAAGAAATTAAGCAGTTAATTACGGATATTAATACTCTTAGGGTAGATGTTGCCTATCCATTTTTAATAGAAGTTTATGATGATTACATTCAAAAAAAAATAGCACGGCAAGAATTTATTAGCATTCTCATGCTTGTGGAAAGCTATGTATTTCGGCGGAGTATCTGTGGCATTCCTACTAGCTCTATGAACAAGAGTTTTGCCACTTTAAGCCGAGAAATTGACCGAGAAAACTACCTAGAAAGTTTACAGACTGCTTTGGGTGGTAAAAAGAGTTACAAAAGATTTCCAGGTGATGAAGAGTTTCGTCGAGAGTTGGTAGTTAAGGATATTTACAACTTTCGCGGTTGCAACTATCTACTTCGTAAACTAGAAAATTATGAGCGTAAAGAGTTAGTCAATGTTCCAAAATATACTATTGAGCATATCATGCCACAAAATCCCAATCTTTCTTTAGAATGGCAGGCAGATTTGGGAGAACAATGGAAAGAAATTCGAGCCAAGTATTTACACACTATTGGCAATCTAACTCTAACTGGATATAACCCTGAGTTGAGCGATCGCTCGTTTATAGAGAAGCGGGATATAAATGGTGGATTCGCAGATAGTCCTCTACGTCTGAATCGGGAGTTGCAACATCTGAGCCAATGGAACGAAACAGAAATCAATAAAAGAGCAGAATTATTAGCAGATATGGCTGTTAAAGTTTGGTCTTCTCCATGTATGTGAAGTGAGGCGATCGCAACCTCTACAAAAAAGTGAATTTATCTAAATCAACGGTTACGAAGTATCCAGAATTTTATAACCTGCAACTTGGGTTATTAGGCATAATAATGGATAAATTAGCTCTTAGTGCGGCTTGAATGTCCTTGTTTGAATTCCACATTTTTTAGCATCGGAACATAGCAGCTTCCATCTCCCGCAGCCTTCTAGATCATCGCTCATGTTAGGCTAGTATTCATATCCCGAATGAATGTACTTGAGTTCCATGACCGTTGCTCAGTCAGCGCAACCCTTCAGCAGCGATATTACGGTGACATTGAAGCGGCTCGTTGCTCTTTTAGAAGAGGATGAGACGGATGAGTATGGAATTTTACAACCGAGCCAATATGCCTTTAAGTTGGCAATGCGACTGATCGTAGATGCCTATGAAGCAATGGGCGATCGCTTTCCCTTGGCATCGACTTCCACGGATGAGCAAGGCAGCATTCGACTAACATGGAGCAAACCGTCGCCTGAACGTGAAGTCCGGTTAGTTTGCCCAGCTACAGTCGAACAACAGGCTTATCTATACCATGAGTTGGGAGACAATTACGCCATCGAACGGGATGTGACAGCATCCATCTTGGTGCAGTGGTTGCAGTGGCTAAATCAAGCATGAGTCAGTTTGAGCCATTGCCTTTTGATGCAGTTGTTTATCGAGCGCTGCTGCGTAAACAGTGGATTGATGAGGACACTAATCGTGTGAAGGCAGATGCCTATTTCCTGCGGGCTAGTGAACCTGGGCTTTCGGTTAATCTGGCAAGTGTGTGTTCTCCAGAAGAGTGTGCCGGATTGTTTCGCAAGTGTTATGGAATTGCCAGTCTTGAGGTTGGGCGGATTCGAGAAATTGGTTTGGATGTGGAGCAGGATTTGGTAAACCATGCCAATATTGTTGGTTTACCCTATCGGGAAGATAACCTAGCCCTTGCGGAACGATTGGCAGGGTTATTGGCGAAGCGATCGCACATCGTATGGCCACCAAGGTGAAAAGTCGATTCTACGGTACTACTCGCGCGCGACTACCCTCCGCTTGAGGCTTTTAAATTTCAGACAGATAAATTCGTACAGTTTTATCCCTGCCGATGCCTGCGGCGGCAAGCTACGTGATGTTGAAAACGGCTCATCAATTCCTTTGCGTAACTTTCGGAATCACTGCTCATTTCACCCCAAGAAGCTAAGGTGTTAGAAATTAGAAACCTTGATTTTTTCTTAGTCCACCGAGGTAGACTTTGCTTGTCTAGTAGCCAATTATATTCGCCCAATACTTTTAAAACATCCTCTTGGTTGCCAAAACCTGCTTGAGTGCTTCACCTGCCTTTCCCATGCCTCAGATCAGGATTCGTCTTCACTTAAGTAAAGTCTGATAAATTCCTCAGCAGCTTCTAAGTTGATTTTCTGTAGACCCCTGCGGATCTCTAATATTGCATCAGATGTTGGTGATCTAGTCTCTTTTACCCAACCGTTGATACTAGACCTTGCAAGACCCATTGCCACAGCTAGCTGATTCTGGCTGATTGCATAAGTCTCTAATACTTGCTTGAGTGCTTTACCTGCTTTCCCCATTACGCAAACAGAAGTTTGACTACTCTTCCTCCAAATGCTGTAGGTCTTCCCCACCCTGAACTATATCTCCCAGATAGAGCTTGACAAATTCAAGAGCAGCATCTGAGTTAAGTCCTTTAAGGGCTTTAGTAATCTCGACTATTGTCTCGCCTGTGGGGTCAGTTAACCCGTGTACCCAACGGCCAACATCCCACCGACGGATACCCATTGTCACCGCCAATTTGTTCTGGCTAATACCGTAGGTTGCCAAAACCTGCTTGAGTGCTTCACCTGCCTTTCCCATGCCTCAAATTTTGTCAGAGACTCATGATTCAGTAAATGTCTTCATGTAGGCAGACATGATGTATGATTTTTACGTCTTCAAACTTGAAGACGTAAGCTCAAATATTTAATGAGGTAGGTAAACCCTAATGGCTGAAGAATTTCTCTCTTGTCTGCTAGATTCTGACAACCCTCCCCCGCCTTCAAATGCTCCTTCCCCATCTCCACCCAACCGCGAATCTGTAAAAATTCTCCTAACTGGTTCCCGTCGAGGTATTAACAGCATTATTTATTGGCTGTATCGTCTAGGCTTTGCCGAAGTAACAGCTTGGAGCAAGCCGCAAGTTGCACCCAATAGTGAGGATAGAGAAATGATGAGTATCACAGTCAAACAAGTTACCCTAGACTGAACACACTGCGATCGCACTGATTTAACTTGCCTTTTAAACAAGTGCGTAGGCATAGCCCGCCGTAGGCATCGCTTTTAAAATATTTGATCCGCTTCTGGTGTAGTAAATGAGTCAGGATTGGAAACCAGGTGATCCGTTGCCAAAGGCAGAGGATGCCGAGATAGACCCTCGCAAATTTCAAGAATACTCCATGAATCCAAATAATCCTGGCAACCAAGGAAAGTGGATGGCATTCGCAGCAATTGGCTACGATATACAAAATGCCGAGGCTCGTAACGCTGCGACAGGAGATGTAAATCAGACAGCTGCGTGAAGGTCTTGCCAATGCACCAGCCGTAAAAGGTCAGACAAGTATTTATGGTTTTTGATTTCAGGTAAGAGTGAGGATTCGGGGATTAAATAAAAGAGAGGGAACTCTTGTAACTAGCTGGCAAATTGATAATGGAAAAGAGATTCCCCGATTAATCACAAACTGGCTGGAATTAAACCAACAAGAGGAAGATAACAATGAAAGCTAAAGTTTACGATCAAATAAAAACATTGGTAGAAGTACAACCAGACTTTGCCGACCAGATGATTCCTAAAAATACGCTCGGAACAATTGTAGAATGCTACGAAAATCCCGAAGGTTATGCAGTAGATATTGCCATCCCAAATCAAAAGTTAGTTGGAAGCTATGAATACGTAAATGTCATTCTTACTTCTGATATCATGTCCGGGTAATTAGTTGTGATTCCCATAGTCATTGCACCCCACCCCTTAATCCCCTCCCCGCCGGCGGGGAGGGGAGACAAAACGCAGCTTTGGCGG
>NZ_JABXKM010000230.1 GCF_017115025.1 Nostoc sp. NOS(2021)
ACTCCCCACTCCCCACTCCCCACTCATCATGTCCTTAGCCTCCTTCCTAGCGCGTCGTTCGTTCCACTATGGCTGGCTCGTCGCCGGCTTAACATTCCTAGCCTTGCTGGTGGCGGCTGGAATTCGCTCTGCTCCTGGAGTTTTTATCGTGCCTCTCGAACAGGAGTTCGGCTGGAGTAGAGCAACTATATCTTTGGCAATATCCCTGAACTTAGTACTCTACGGATTAATTGGCCCTTTTGCCGCTACAGTTATGGAGCGGATCGGCATTCGCCGGATGATGGTGTTCTCACTTGCTGTCATTGCTCTCGGTGTCGGTTTAACCACTTTGATGACAGCTTCCTGGCAGCTAGTTTTGTTGTGGGGTGTAGTTGTCGGTTGTGGTAGCGGAGTTATCGCCCTGGTTTTGGGTGCTATTGTTGTCAATCGCTGGTTTTTGGAAAAGCGGGGTCTAGTTCTGGGCGTCTTAACCGCCAGTACAGCCACGGGGCAACTAGTGTTTCTGCCCTTGCTGGCCTCAGTAACCGATCGCTTTGGGTGGCGAACTGCGGCTCTGGCTCTTAGTGGTGTAGCACTTCTAATTATTCCAGCGATCGCGGTCTTTATGCGCGATCGCCCGGCGGATGTCGGTTTGCGACCCTTTGGCGACAACAGTGAAACTGTGGAAGTTTTCAAGCCCAAAGTGAACTCCATCGCCTCCACCCTCAACGCCCTCTGGCTGGGAATGCGTAAGCGCGACTTCTGGCTGTTATTTGGTAGCTTTTTTATCTGTGGCGCAAGCACAAATGGGTTAATTGGAACTCATCTGATTCCCGCTTGTATTGACCACGGTATCCCTGAAGTCAAGGCTGCTGGTCTTTTGGCAATCATGGGACTATTCGATTTTTTTGGAACTACTATGTCCGGTTGGCTATCTGACCGATGGAATAATCGCTACTTATTATTTTGGTACTACGGGCTGCGGGGTTTGTCCTTAATTTTCTTGCCCTTCAGTTTCGACTTTTCCTTCTATGGACTTTCTATTTTCGCCGTCTTCTATGGACTTGATTGGATTGCCACCGTACCACCGACAGTACGTCTTGTTGCTAACGTCTTCGGTAAAGAAAATGTCGGCGTGATGTTCGGTTGGATTGTAGCAGGACACCAGCTCGGTGCAGCCACAGCAGCATTCGGAGCCGGGGTGTTGAGAACTTGGACGGGTAGTTATTTACAAGCGTTTATTTTATCAGGTATTCTCTGTCTGATTGCCGCAGTTTGTGTACTGCAAATTGGTCAAAGTCCCACTAAGGGGAATTCACAGCTATCTTCAGTCACGCTCAATTCTTAATCTATAGCGCTTCTTACAGACCTAACAAGAACAGCCCCAACCCTTGTAGCGTTGGGGAGTAAGATTCAAAGCCTCTCTCCTTTTAGGATAGAGGAATGGAAGTGAGGTCAAAGTATATTGCATACAAACGAGCGATCGCAGTAAGATTCTACTTCTTGAGAAACACAGCCAGATCAGTAGAGTTCCATACTCTCACAAAAGTTTTATCTTTATAATTTATCTCTTGCTGTTGCACCTGCTTACTTCTTTTGGTTTCCATATGAATAACACCACAAGGTTCAAAGTCTTTATAGGGTGCCTGTTTTTCTTTGACTACCGAGATATTCATGACATTAATATGTTCTATATGAAAATCTTTCCCCTTTGTTTGCTGCATTAGCACCCAAAACGGATATTCCCAAGGATCGTTTGCTAAAACCAGACCGATTTTGGAGCAGCTTTTTGTGTTTAAAAACTCAACTGCTTCAGTATAAGGTTCTTTGAAATATGGTCGATTGCTAAAGTACTGCTCAATTCTGCTAACTGTAAAAATATTATTATAGTCAATGATTGGTCTGTACCTATTATAAAAAATCCACGTAGATGATGAAAATATCAAAATCAAGGCCAGAAAGATTGCCATTCTCCGTTGCAGAATCTTAGATAATATCAAACCGATAAATGGAGATGTTAGTACGAATATAGGTAAATGGAGCCGACTATTCCAAGCTTGCCATTTGAGCAGGTAACAAAAAATTAAACACGTTGCAATAGTAGCGAAAGTATAAATTCTTAAATAACTTTGTTTTCGGAAATCTTTCCTTATAAAAAAAACACTGATGCATAATAAGAGCAATAAAAAATGCACGAAATTACCAGCACTGTTTTCATTCCCAGGTAATCCCAGGGTAGACCAACCTCCTGGTACAAAAAAGTTACCAGCGAATGTTGTCCTTTTATCACTAACATCTAGACCAAGAAATATATGTATTACTTCAATGATCTTATGTGCTTTTCCATTCCAGAAGCCTATTGGAGTTCCTATATGTAAAGCTGCATTCCTTAATATATTAGAAAGCATTACATTAATGCCAAACACTTCATTTTTATATGTACTTGGTTCGCCAAGAGGAGAACCAAATAAATTATAATTGCGTAAATAATGACTAATATTCAAAGATAAAGCTACAAGACCGACTATCAAACCTGGCTTCCATACTTTGAACTTGAAATATTTTATGTGTGAAAAAACTACCCAAAGCAAGAAGGGAAATGCATAAAAATAAGCTGTACCCTTAGTCAAAATAGCTAGTCCTAGACTACTACCAAGGTAAAAATAATCAGTCCAATTCGTTGTTTTACCTTTTTGCACAATTAATAGGACATAGTATGCAAGACAAACTATCCAAAAGCCAAGGACATAATCGTTCTGAGTGCTGGAAGCTTGCAGAATTCCCATAGGAATTGTTGCAGTTGTGACGGTAGCCAAAAGTTGACCCAGTAAATCAGCTCCTAATTGCTGGGCAATTAATGAGACTCCTACCATGCACCCAATCATGCTGAACCATTGCACAAGATTAGCAAAATAATCACTACCACTTAAAATTTGAAAATGCATAATTGCAAATTCTGACCAAGGATTTTGATATAACTGTGGTGTGTAACTTGTTGGATAATGCTCAACAGAATGATTTTGTATCCAATGAACAACACGGCTCATATGGTAGTCCATAGAGTCCCAGTTGTTTGTTGGTGCTATGATAGCAATTAAACCAACTATTCCTACTACAAAAAAAACACCAGCTAATAAAAAAGTTAGAAATTTTGGAAAAGGATAATTTGAAAGATGGTATTTTAAATTAAATTTATTTTTAGCAAAAGTAAAATAAGTAGTAACTAATCCAATATCTAGGAAAAACCAAAACCCTGATAAAAATCCATAACTGATCAGATGAAATAAGCTGAGTAATTCAGTTATTAGAGTTATTGCTATTCCCAAAATAATAAAAGATGACAATAATGAGCTACGCAAAGATTTTTGTTGAGAGCTAAATATTAAAAATAAAAATACATAAAAGATTATCGGCAAAAAAATTAACATTAATTCTCTCCCACTTGTTTAAAGCATAAACTGAATAATTACTTTTTATTAACAACAAAAAATTTTAGCTTTTCTGATAAATATTGAATTATTTTTAAAGCTTTTTGCTGCTATGTACTTAGAAATAAGTAAGTAGGTCGGCACGATCAAACCCATGTTAGTTTTGTAAAAGCTTTGTAATTATTGATTTATAAGCTGTTCAGTGACTTTACCTTTCGTCACATAGGTTGATTTTTTTAACGCCGTACTTACTTATTTTTATAATTATAGGACTTACGCACTTTAAAAATTGAGCATCATGTGCATATCAAGCTTCTTAAGATAAAAGTCTTGCCCTGCCTCGTTCCTGGGCTGCTGCCTGGGAATGTGAGCACAGGGAGGCAGAGCCGGACACAAGAGCATTACAAGGCAGCAGCCCAGGAACGAGAGGTAAGCCACATTTGGTTACGTCTGTCAATGCGTAAGTCCTAGTAATATTTCTGAAGTTGGTTATGTGTTTTCTGAACGCAAAGAAGGTGAAAGTAAAGTTACATGGAAGCAGTATGTGGAATATATTCACCATTTATTACGATTGCGTCTTTCTACAGGAAATTTAGGACGTTTCACTCAAAAGTTCCCCATAGATCGTTTTATACGTTTTGGTTTAGTGGGACTGAGTGGGGTTTTTGTGGATATGGCGCTTCTTTATTTATTAAGTGACCCTTCTACACTTGCTTTACCTTTGAGACGCAGTAAGATTATTGCTGGGTAAATAGCGATTTTTAATAATTTCTTCTGGAATGATGCTTGGACTTTTGCTGATGTAAGGATGCAGCAAAAACAAGGGGGTCAACGCCTAAAGCGGTTTTTAAAATTCAATATTATTTGCCTTGTCGGATTGGTATTAAACGTGTTGATATTAAATATTGTGTTTAATTTAATCATTCCTAACCGATATATTGCTAACTTAATTGCGATCGCAGTTGCGACTATGTGGAATTTTTGGGTAAATTTAAAGCTGAGTTGGCGAGTAACACAGGTGAAGTAAGTAAATTTGGGATGCTCCCCGATCGATCGCTATATAAATACCTTAACTGCTTACCTTAACTAGGAGAATTAAATTTATGGCAACAACAGCTTTAATTGTCGGTGCAGGTAGTGGACTGAGCGCTTCTTTAGCCCGTCTATTTGCCAAAGAAGGATTCACCGTAGCTTTAGCGGCTCGCCAAATTGAAAAACTCACTCAATTGAGCAGTGAAATTGGGGCGGTTAGTTTCGCTGCTGATGTCTCAAAGCCAGATGAAGTAGAACAGTTATTTATTGATGTTGAAAATAAACTCGCTTCCCCAAATATTGTCATTTACAATCCCAGTTTTCGGGTGCGGGGGCCTCTTGTTGATCTAGACCCTGCTGAGGTGGCAAAAACTCTAGATGTAACTGCCTATGGTGGCTTTCTCGTAGCCCAAGCTGCTACTAAAAGGTTTTTGCAACTTGGCGGTGGTGCTATCTTCTTTACTGGAGCCTCAGCCAGTGTCAAGGGTTATCCTCTGTCTGCTCCCTTTGCAATGGGTAAATTTGCACTGCGCGGTTTGGCTCAGAGTATTGCTAGAGAATTAGCACCAAAGAATATCCATGTGGCGCATTTCGTGATTGATGGTGCAATCCGCTCCACAGACCGCCAAGATCCAGCAGATAATCCTGATAGTACTCTTGACCCGGATGCGATCGCTCAAACTTATCTCAGCATTCTTAGCCAACCCCGCAGTGCTTGGACATGGGAAGTAGAACTACGTCCGTGGGTAGAGAACTTCTAGCCTTGACAATTGTTACAAAAATAGTTTTGCAGGTATGAAAATTGATTTCGGTGCAACTGCTACTGATTATGCAAAACACCGCGCTGGCTTTCCGAGTTCATTATTTAACAAACTGTCTGAATATGGTATAGGTTTACCAGGGCAAAACATTGTTGACCTTGGTACAGGAACAGGAACACTAGCGCGGGGCTTTGCCGATAGAGGTGCTTATGTAATTGGCATAGACCAATCACGATCACTTTTAGAACAAGCGAGCTATTTAAGCGAATTAGCCCAAATCAAAGTAGATTATCGGGTCGCAACTGCTGAAAATACCGAGTTACCAGATGCAAGTGCGGATGTGATAACTGCTGGACAGTGTTGGCATTGGTTTGACCGTCCGCGTGTCGTCCAGGAAGTTACTCGGATATTGAGAAGAAATGGCTCGATCGCGATCGCTCATTTTGATTGGATACCCTTAAAAGGTAATGTAGTGGAAGCCACAGAACAACTGATCAAGGCTCATAATCCAGCGTGGAATATGGACGGCGGTAATGGATTGCATCCCCTGTGGTTAAAAGACATTGCAGAAGGAGGATTCCGAGAAATCCGCACATTTTCTTACGATGTATTTGTATCTTATACACACGAAGATTGGCGGGGGCGAATTCGTGCTAGTGCTGGCGTGGGAGCCAGCTTGACACCAGAAAAAGTAGAAGTATTTGACCAGGAATTGGCGACATTACTCGAAGTAAAATATCCTACACCAATTCTTCAGGTACACCACAGAGTTTGGGCAGCGATCGCAAAATCGCCGCAATCTAATTCGTAATTTGTAGCCAAACCTCTGCGTTCCTACCCTGCGGGAAGGCGTTCGCGTAGCGTCTCGTAGAGAAGCGCCTATGCGTTTAAATTTCAACCCTCAATATAAGGAAAAATAACCATGATTGAACTTTACTATTGGGCAACCCCAAACGGTCATAAAATTACAATTCTCTTGGAAGAAGTCGGCTTACCATATACCATAATTCCGGTGAATATTGGGGCTGGAGATCAATTTAAGCCTGAATTTCTGAAGATTTCTCCTAACAATCGGATGCCCGCGATCGTTGACCACAAACCAGCAGATGGAGGTGCGCCGATTTCGGTATTTGAGTCTGGTGCAATCTTGCTATATTTGGCAGAAAAAACCGGGAAATTAATCCCCCAGGATTTACGTAATCGCACTCAAGTTTTAGAATGGTTGTTCTGGCAAATGGCAGGACTGGGGCCAATGGCGGGACAAAATCATCACTTTAGCACCTATGCTCCCGAAAAGATTGAATATGCCATTAACCGCTACGTGAATGAGACGGGACGCTTATATGCAGTGCTGAATAAGCAACTAGCAGATAAAGAATTTGTGGCTGGCGATTATTCCATCGCCGATATTGCTGCTTATCCCTGGATTGTGTCCCATGAACGCCAAAGTCAGAATCTAGAGGATTTTCCTCACCTCAAGCGCTGGTTTGAGACAATTAAGGCTCGTCCGGCAACAATTCGCGCCTATGAGAAAGCCGAAGCATTAAAAACTCCAGCGCTTGATCCAGATAAGTCACGAGATTTATTATTTAACCAATCGGCGAAGACTATTCAGCCTTGAGCCTTTTGAATTGTCTTGTTACTGTGGCGATCGCTAAAAGCCAGTCTCGAACAAGCTTTTAGAGATTGTCTCAAAAAGAAGTCTCCGACTCTTAATGAGTAATGGGAGCAGAGCCTCCCAAATTCGCGGCAGAGCCGCAATGAGGAGCATTTCCAGCTTCTGGCTGGAAACAAGATTTTAAAGCAGTTTTCGCTTAAGTTGACACCCATCGCCAACGCAATAACCAATCATTGCTGCGTAAATATGATGTCCGGTCAATTAAGCATAATACCCGGAACCCCACCCCGCAAAAGCTGCGCTTGAGCTAACCTCCCCGCCGGCTCTTAGGGGTTAGGGGTGGAGTTCTTGGGGTTTAGTAAGTAATCAAGCGGACATGATATTACTTCCTCAGCCTTTCCCCTTCTGCAAAAAGTCTATTCTAGAAGTGCGAAAACTCAAACTATAGGAGAATATAGCAGTGGGCAGGTTAGCAAAGGATATAGCAGGCAAGACACCTGTCTCATTAGGACTGTTGGGCGCTGCTGCCTTTATGGTAGTTGCCGATGCACGGGTGATTGACCCCCTACTGCACATTATTGCCGATGAGTTCAAAGTCGGCGTTGGCAGTGCTGCGGTGATTATCTCCGCATACACGATTCCCTATGGACTATTTCAGTTAGTCTATGGCCCACTAGGCGATCGCATCGGCAAAATTAAGGTAATTACAGTAGCGCTGGTAGCATTTGCTGTCGGTACTGCTGTTTGTGCCTTTGTGTCAAATATCATCTTACTTACCTTGCTGCGGTTTCTCACAGGAATGGCTGCTGCTGGGGTCATCCCCGTTACCCTCGCTTACATTGGTGACAATTTTCCTTATGAAGAACGCCAAGCTGCCATCGGCAAGTATTTAAGTGCGCTAGTGTTGGGTCAAATTCTCGGCGGTAGTTTAGGCGGCATCTTTGGAGAATATATCGGCTGGCGTGATATCTTTCTGGTATTTGGCATCGTCTCCCTTACCATTGCTGGACTTTTATGGCGGGGGACGCGCCACCTTAGCGATAGTCAACGTCCCCAAAGTCGCGGAGGTGGGATCACATTTCGACCTTATTATCAACTATTGACCCAACCGATCGCTCGGACTGTGATTATAGGGGTATTTATTGAAGGCTTTTGCCTATTTGGGGCATTTGCTTACATCGGCGCATTTCTGCGCGATCGCTATAGTCTAAGTTATGTAGCAATCGGGTTTATGCTCAGTAGTTTTGGATTGGGGGGACTGATTTACAGTCGCTCAGTTAAATGGTTAGTTAGGCGACTGGGTGAAATTGGTTTAATCGGCGTGGGAGGAGGCTTGATGTCTATCAGCTTCTTAGCGATCGCATTGTTCCAGAACTGGATGCTTTTTATCCCCTTGAGTATTTTAATGGGATTGGGTTTTTATATGATGCACAGCACCCTCCAGACCCAAGCCACTGAGCTTTCCCCGGAAGCACGAGGTACTGCTGTTTCGCTGTTCGCCTTCAACCTGTTTGTCGGCCAGGGAATCGGCGCAGCAGTATTTGGTAGGATTGTGGATAACTTCGGCTACATTTATTGTTTTATTCTGGCTGGTGTCGCGATCGCTCTGCTTTCTGTTTGGCTAGTCAAGCAGAAGCAAAACAGCAATCAAAGTTAAGAGGATGTTTGGTAAGGATATGATATTACCCTGAACAAGAACTGCTACCATCTTCACCTCTTCTAGCGGAACCAAGCATAAGATTCTCCTCAACATCCCCATCTTTCCTCATCCCTGATAATTCCTTCTGGTATGGCTGATCTCGTCAACTAGCGATCGCAGGTCAAATCTACGAATTGCTGGTTATACTACAAGACGAAGCAGACGCAACCGTTTGGCGCTTCGAGTTACGTAACCTCACTGTAGGTGCAGCCATTCCTGGTGGTTTTAAACTCCGACTACTCACTGAAGATTTACAGCCCTTTCCCAATAACGAAAATATTGCTATAGCTGCTATAGAACAACTTTACGTAGAAGTTGCGCTGCTGCCAGGAAAAGGCATAGTCTGGGAAATAGAACCTCTTCCCGAAAATTATGTCCGAGAAATACTCAGATTTTAAGCTCTTGTTTGGCTTTTTTATAGATAATTACAGTGGAGAATTATTTGTTAAATCCACTTACATATAAAAAGCCATGAGAGAAAAACCTAAACAACAAATGCGTATATGGGCGATGTTGTGTCATTTCTCGGCTTTGTTAGGGTGGATATTATTGTTTTTTTTGGTATTTATTGGCATTCCTTTATATTTACCTTTAAATCTTTTAGCTCCATTCCTGATTTGGCGATTTAAAAAAGCACAATATCCCTGGATTGATTTCCAAGGAAAGGAATCATTAAATTTTCAAATTACTTGGACATTATATACCTTAATTTTCATGGCAATCTCATTACTTTTGGTATTAACTAGTTTTAGCTTGGCAGTGACTACTAATAGTTCCGTCAATGAAGTAAAAATAACTCTAGACAGTTTACTAATTGTGTTCCTGTCATTAATATTATTAATCCTAATAGTACAATCATTCGTTGTGACCTTTGCTGCGATCAAAGCTTACAATGGTGAGCATTATCGTTACCCTTTCACAATGAGAATTTTGCGATAATATTATGTGATACTATAGGACTCGTATTTGATTTTGGAAATAACTCAGTACACATCTATTCCCTTCTTTCCTGTTAAAAGTTCCCTCGCTACGCAAGTAAGTTCAGGAATCAAATCAGATTCCTATATCCAAAGACGCAGATAGATTAGGTATGATTAATAAAATGATATTGAGCAAATAATAGTTGTATAAATATGGGAATAAAAATTATATGATTGGAATTGCGATCGCAGGCACTGGATTTGGTCAAAAAGTCCACATCCCTGGATTCCAAGCACATCCTCAAACTGAGGTAGTTGCTGTTTATCACCGAGATATAAATAAAGCCAAAGCCATAGCAGAATCCCATAATATTCCCCACGCCTGCGACTCACTTGCAGATATTGTGGCATTGCCAGAAGTGCAAGCAGTCAGCATCTCTACGCCGCCATTTTTGCATTATGAAATGGCAAAAACCGTATTACAAGCTGGAAAACATTTATTACTAGAAAAACCGACAACCTTAAATGCAGTTGAGGCTAAAGAACTTTATCAGTTAGCTAAAGAAAAAGGCGTCATTGCGACCGTAGATTTTGAATTTCGCTTTGTACCAGCATGGCAGTTGTTTGCTGAATTATTGTCAGAAGATTATGTGGGTGAGTTGCGCCTAATTAAAATTGATTGGTTAGGTTCTTCTCGTGCTGATACTTCACGCCCTTGGAATTGGTATTCTGCCAAAGATAAAGGCGGTGGTGCATTGGGATCTTTGGGTTCCCACGCCTTCGATTACATTCACTGGTTATTCGGGGCAGTCCGCAGATTAAATGCCCATTTAACTACTGCTATTCCCACGCGAGTTGACCCTGTTAGTGGGGAATCTAAGCCAGTAGATACCGATGACAACTGTATATTAACGCTGGAATTAGCGAATGGCACACCTTGCCAACTTTCTATCAGTGCGGTTGTTCATGCACCAAGAACCCATTGGGTAGAAGTATATGGCGATCGCGGTACATTAATTGTGGGCAGTGAAAATCAGAAAGATTATATACATGGTTTTCGTGTTTGGGGTTCCCAGCCAGGTAAACCTTTAACAGAAATAGAAATACCGAATCGGTTAATTTTTCCGAAAAATTATGTTGATGGGCGCATTTGTGCATTTATCCGCGTAGTAGACCAATGGCTGCAAGGAATTGACCGCAATCAGGAAATTACACCATCGCTGCGAGAAGGAATTTATTCTCAGTTGTTGATGGATTTGTCCCATGAATCTCATCAAAAAGCAAGTTGGGTAGATGTACCCAGCTTGGAAGCATTTCTTAGCAAGCTAGAGAAGAAATGAGCAAAACTCCCCGCATTCGTATCCCGCCGGAAGTAAAGAAATATGTTTTTCAACGTGACAAATACCAATGCCGAAGCTGCGGTAAAACTACTATAGAAACTAACCTCAGCATTGACCATATCATTCCCCTCGCCCGTGGCGGTGAAAATGATATCAGCAATCTTCAAACCCTCTGCTTTACCTGCAATCAGCAGAAAACAGACAACATTGATCCCCGTTTCCGACGCCATTTTGATTTATAACGGTTCTCAATTGCATGGAATACAGTCCTAATGGGCATTAACTAACCCGCCTCAGACTCAAGTCTGAGGCTAATAGCCCAAGTCCACTTAAGTGGACTAAAACCCTTTACTAGTGGTCTTTAGACGACTTAAGTTATTAGCCTAGTAATTCATTACTAGGCGGTTGTTAGGACTAGTGCAAAATCTCAGTTAACACAAAAAAATCTTTCCCCTGCCTCCCCCGGCTCCCTTAACTCTCCCTCTTCTCTTGCCGTTCTTTGAGTTTCAGCATGATTTCTGCGTGCATCTCGCGGGTAATCGGGTAAAAATACGTTAAAACTAAGCCAAGAATCAAACAAACTGTAGGTATGGGGCCAACGGCTACGCGAATAGCAAACAGTGCCGATTCCGGTTGGACGGGTAGTGGACTTCCGGCTATAGATGCTTTGAAACCCGATACTTGTAAAGCATTTCCTACCAAAAACAGCCCGAAAGCTAAACCAAATTTTTGTAGCAAAACCATGAAGCCATAAAAAATGCCTTCTCTGCGTTGTCCGGTTTGGAGTTCATCTAATTCAATCACATCTGGAATCATTGACCAGGGAATTAGATAAGCTGTGGATACACCAACACCCGCCATGACAGCCATCAAATACATCAAAACTATTTGACCACGCTGTAAGAAAAATAGTCCGGCAGCTGCTATGATCCATAAACTCATTCCCAGAAAATAAACAAGTTTTTTCCCGATTTTTTTACTCAGCGCCCCCCAGACAAATAGCATCAGCAGGGCAGTTCCTTGGACTGCAATCAGCAGTGTAGGCACATCTGATTCTTTAAGACCCATACAATAGACTACAAAATAGGGAATGATGCTGGCTGTAATCTGCACACCTAGCCAAGAAAAAAGATATATACCAATAACAAATAGAAAAGGTCGGTTGCTAAAGACAATTTTTAGCTGTTCCAAGAAGGAGAGAGATGCAGGTTCTTCGGCTTGAATGCGTTTGGCCTCAAAAGCCAGGATGCGATCGCGGACTCCAAAAACGCACCAATATAATGCCAAAATCGAAATTACCGTACAAATTGCTGCTAAAACGAGATATCGTTGTTGGCGATCGGCAATTTGGGAAAAAACAATTTGCGCTAAAATCAACGACAGAATGCTACCACCAATGGAAAATGTAAATCGAAAGCTGTTAAGGCCGGTGCGTTCGTCGTAATCTTGAGTTAGTTCTGGAGTCATCGCCGTATAAGGCAAATTCACAACCGTGTAAAAGGACTGAGATAGCACCCCAATCGCTACGTAATACCAAAACAGCGGCCAAATATTATCACTCTGATTTGCCCTAAATTGCGGTACAATCCACTGCAAGAAGAAGAAAATTCCAAAGGGGATTGCTCCATAAAACATCCAAGGAAGACGACGACCCCAACGACGAGATTTCGTTTTATCGCTCAGGAACCCGATAACCGGATCATTTATCCCATCCCAGATTTTGCTAATCATCAAAATACTGCCAGCTAAACCCGCAGGGATACCAGCGATATTGGTAAAGAAAAATAGCAGATAAAAGACGGAGATATTTGCAGTAATTGCTGGGCCTAAATCCCCTGCACCGTAAGCCAGTTTTGTTTTAAAGTCGAGTTTTTCACTGAGAGGATCTCGTTGAGCATCGCCACCAGTAGCAGAATCGTTCATAATAACTTGCGCTCATACTAAAATATAAAGTTTGCGATCGCATCGCCTTCAATACTAGCTATCTACCACTCCCGTTAGACTTATGCCAGACCTTTATGTTTCTTGGTCAGATTATCACCAAAAAATTGAACAACTGGCTATTCAGATTTATCAATCCAGTTGGGAATTCAACCAGATTATCTGCCTTGCTAGAGGAGGACTACGAGTTGGAGATATTCTCTCCCGTATATACCAGCAACCACTGGCAATTTTAGCAACCTCATCTTACAGTGGCGCTGGTAAGCAAGAAAGAAGTAATTTAATTTTCTCCCGCCACTTGACAATGACCGCCGAAAAGTTAGGTTCGCGCATTCTCCTAGTGGATGACTTAGTAGACTCTGGGGTAACACTGCAACAGACTATACCTTGGCTCAAGCAAAATATTGATTTCCCCATTGAAGAAATTCGCACCGCCGTACTTTGGTATAAAGCCTGTTCAGTTATAGCACCCGATTATTATGTCGATTATCTGCCTGACAATCCCTGGATTCACCAACCTTTTGAACACTACGAGCAGATGAACCTCGCAGAACTTGCGGCTCAGGTAAATCAACTGTGTTGATTAACAAATTCTGGGGTTTTAAGTTCCCCCCTCAACTAAAAAGCGCAAGACTTACGCGAACAATCGTCTCAAAGGACAGTTAGGGGGAAAAGTACTTAGGATTTTCTGACCTTAGCAGCGTGGGTTCATTCGCGCTGTTCTCTAGGGACTCCAAAAAACAATGGGGATAATTGATAATGATGAGATGCCTTTACGCAAAACTAGAGATGGTGGCAGAAAAAGTAAAACCACGCTCGGATGATTAAAAATGAAATCAGCACACGAACGCGAACAATTAATTAAAGATATCAACGTACTGCTAAACCAAGCTTATGACAGTACTCTAGATGAGATTTACGCATTACTTCAAAAAATCGAAGATGAAGAGCAAGAGGAAGATTTAAAAGCCTATGAGCTTGCCAAAAAATCCGCTGAAATTGACGGCTCAGTGTCATGGGAGGAAGCGAAAAAAGAACTAAAACGAGAAATAAAAAAGGAAGTTGCGTGAGTTATAAAGTTGAAATATTAAAGGGAGCATTAAAACAACTTAAAAAATTATCGCCAGAACTTCAAGAACGCATACAAGTTCAAATTGATGATTTAGCCATAGAACCCCGTCCAAAGGGGGTAAAAAAGCTAAAAGGTAAAGAAAATGCTTATAGGATTAGAGTAGGTGAGTATCGAGTTATATACGATATTTTCGATGAGATTCTAGTGGTGAATGTTGTAGAAGTTGGACATCGTAGCAAGGTTTATAAGGATGAAACTTAGGACTAATTAATTTGTAATTAATTCTTGATGATTTTAGTTAACTCATATCTTGCACCTCACCGTACAAACCCGTAAAAGGCAAATAAAGAGTACAAA
>NZ_JABXKM010000181.1 GCF_017115025.1 Nostoc sp. NOS(2021)
CTTTTCGAGAGGGGACTATGATGTACCTCATGTGATTAGGAAACGCTATATTCTTCCATGTTACAAAAAATATGAGCTAGAGATATGTGGGATTTGATAAATCATTTGAATCGCAATAAGCTATTGACAGAATAAATTTTACATCTTAATTATGAAATGAACAAGTTATACTCCTGGGTTGGCTGGTTGAATCGAGAAAAGATTACCCTTTTTATAGGATCACTATTTTTACTTTTAGGAGCAATTTTTCCCTGGTATTGCTTACCTGAAGAAACTCTAGAAGCATTCGGTACAAATTTATTTTGGGCAAATGCTGTCAGAGTGCCATTAGCTTTGTGTGCGATCGCTGGTTTTACTTACACTTTTGTATTTCATATTCGACAAGCTCCACGCTTAGTTTTTTGGGGTGCATTAATCCCAATATTACTTTTCCCCTATTTCATTACAACTTGGTCGCCTGCTGTGTCTTTTATTGCAGCAGAATACTATAACCGGGGAGAAGAAGTATCCTCTCACGTAGATAAAAACTTTTCAGAAGTTCAGGCACAGTGGAAACAGAATATAGTTTTGGATAATTCAGATCCTCCAGCTTCTACTTTTGGCATAAAAATTGAGGATAGCCGATTTTTTCAACTACCATCATGGGATAAAGTTATCCTTGAAGGATTTGGCTATAAAAATAGTTTTTTTGCTGGTATTGGTCAAGGTTGGAGCTTCAGCCTAATTGGAGTGATAATTTGCTTAATGGGCCTTTATCTAGCTTGGGAACAGCAGGGAATCAATTCTCTAATTAAAGACATGAAGATATTAGTGCCTGTGAGCTTACTATTATTTTCTGTTATTTTAGGCTCTCATATTTATTTTAATATTCTTAATTATCAATTAAATGTGCAGTTTGCCAAAGGTGAATATTCTCCAGTAGTAAATACTAGCCAAGCTTTAATAAGATTGTATCCACCTTTGCAGGGAGATGAAGAATTTTTAGAGCGGCTTGCAAGGGCAGAGTTATATACAGATACAGCCGACCCAGGATTAGTTAATTTCATTCAGGGTCTAGAGAATTATAAAGATAGTAATTTTTTAGAAGCAGAGAACTCTTTCAAAAAATCTTTACACAGTCAACCTAACCGCTTTTTGATCAGAGGGTATTTGGTAGCGGCAATTCTAAATCAAGGTATTAATTATTTTAACCAACCTAATACTAGAAATGCGGCAACAGCCGCAGATTTTTTTGAAAAAGTATTCAAAATATTTCCAGGTCATGTTGAAGCTTTATATGACCTGATGTTAGCCAGGGTTGTTAATGGAGAATTTCAAAAATCGGCTGAAGTTGCTAAACAAATCATAGATGGGCAAAAGTACTTTCAACAACCAGGGATTGGTTTAATGGGACAAGCCTATGTCCATCTAACTTGGGCTGAATATAACAAGGGCGATATTAACAAGACCTGGGAAAGATATCGTCAATCAGTTGACACCAAGGCTTGGGATAAATCAGGAGTAGAGAAAAAATAATGGAACGGTCGCAGCGTTGGTTGCCATTAGGGCTGATATTAGCTTTAGGATTATTACTAGGAAGTTTGATGTTTTCTATTTGGGAAAAAATACCTACTTCTGTAGAGCGCGTAGATTGGTCAAAACAAGCCCAATGGATTGCCCCTCAAATACCAAATTACCGTTTTTATACACGTAATACCTTTAATTTACCTGATAATGCAACCGCAGGCTGGCTACGGATAAGTGCTGATAATGACTTTACTCTGTATGTAAATAACAGGCGTATAGCAAGAGAAAATAGTGTTCTCAACAATTCTCTTGGTTTAGGTGCAGGGTTGAAAATACCTTTTCAAGATATTAATGATAGTAATAGCTACAATACTAAAACATCAGTCAATTATTTACTGGCTAGTTCCAATGACTGGAAATTAACAGCTTATGTAGATATAACTCGTTATCTGCGCCCAGGTAAAAATGTTATTGCGTTAGAAATTCAAAAAGGAAAAACTAATCCTCGTGTAGTTGTTGAGGGGGCTGTTTATCCTACAGATGATGCTATACCTATTAGTTTGTCAACAGGAGAAACTACTTGGCGAGTTTCAAATTTGTCAGAAACTCGTCAATCTCTCCAATGGTTTGACCGAGATTTCTCAGATGAAAATTGGCCAGAAGCTAAGGTATTAGGTTCGGTTCGAGAAGCAACTTACAGTCGCTTAAGTAAAAATTTGTTTGACCGCTCTCTACAGGGAAATTTGATTACAGGAAATCAAAGTTCTCAAGGACAAGTATGGCTCAGAGGTGGATGGCAAATACCAACAGATCGGATTTCTCGTGCCTACATTCGATTTGCTGGGCAAGGTGCATATTCTCTCTTGCTAAACGGCAATCTTGTTAACAATTATAGAACTGAGAACGGCAATCAGTTGCATCTTTTAGAAGTCACAAAGTTTATACGATCCGGAAATAATACATTAGCAGTGAGTTTAGTTAGCCCATTAAATACAGCATTTACAGGAACTAACTCCATTAATGCTAATAGTATTCTTGACTTCTTTTTAGATGGGTGGGCAGAAACAGAAACAGGCGAAATTGTTGGAGAAATTGCCACTGATAAAACTTGGACAGCCTTAAATAAACCCGTACCTGGATGGACAGAAGGTGCAGGTGAGAAGAAACCTGTAAGTCTTTTAGGTTTACCTAAACCGGAAAGTTTCCAGCGCAGTTTTGAAGGTAATGCCTATCTTCTCAATTACCCTAATTACTTATGGCATCAGAGTCTCTGGTTAATAGGAGGAGTTGCCTTTGCGGTAATTTATGCTTCATTTTTGGGTTTATGGCTGGGATATGGAAATCGGTGGTGGGAAAACTTGGTTGCCGGATCTGCAATACTCTCACCAAGCACTTTGTTTTTAGCCGCTATTGGTTTACTCAAACACCGCTTTGCAGAAGCAGAAGTTGGATTACTATTTGCCCAATCAAACAGTAACTACGTAATATTGTTTGGGTTTACAGCCATAATTGTATTGACATTAGTTTTGATTCGTGTAAAGAGAAAGATTAGTAAATTACCTCTATCTTTTATTTGGTTCTCACTGGGTTTAGTAGCTTGTGTTAGTTTCAGCTTGGCATGGGGTGGAAATGTCTTTCTTGTCTTTAGTTTAGCGATTGTAGCAGCGATTATTACCTACATTTTTGTTTGGATGCAGAGACGGGAACAATCACCAATCCCAGTATTACAAGATAAATTTAATCTTTTACAGCAGAAATGGACTATTTGGGGTGAGTGGATATTTCTCATCTTAATTGTCAGTATAGGATTTGGGTTAAGGGTTTATAATCTTGGTTTTATAGACTTAGATCCTGATGAAAATACTTCCCTAGATGCTGCTAGAGGTATCTTACGCACGGGCGCACCCATAGCTACTTCTGGTATTTGGTACACTCGTGGCCCTTTTTATCACTACTTGCTGGCTCTTTGGTTACGAGTAGTGGGAGATTCTATAGTGAATGCTCGCTTGTTATCCGCACTTTGGGGTACAGCTACTCTAATTTTAGTCTATATATTTGCTCGTCAGCTTACTGGAAAGGTTTGGATTGCTCTACTAGTAACAGCAATTTTAGCTATCAACCCTTGGGAACTTTGGTATTCACGCAATATCCGGTTTTACCAGGTTCTACAATGCCTAACTATTCTATCTTTGTGGTCTTTTTTTAAGGGTTTTATTGAACAATCTGGAAAGCGTTATCAATATATTTTCTTTATTGCTCTTACTTTAACTTTAATAACTCAAGAAATTAGCTTAACTCTACTGCCAGTATTTTTAATTGGTTTCCTTTGTTTTTATCGTCCGTTTAGTTTATCGCAAGACTGGCACATTATCTTAGGCTGTGTAGTTACTTTAGCTATTTTTATTTATGATATTGGCTTTGCTGCTATTCGGCTTTTAACTCCTTTGGCTGCATTATCTGATAGTACGGGTAGTTATCTAAGGTTACACTTTTCTGATGTCACAGTGCTAATTTCTAATATGTTTATTGGTTCTGATAGGATGCAAATAATTTATAGTTGCTTCTTCTGTATAGGAATGCTTTACTTCTTGAAAAAATGTCACCCTATATTATCTTTCTTTTTTGTCTGCGTTCTGTCTCAAATCTTGATTGTAACGCTTCTTAGTTATCAACTAGAAGAACGCTACGTTTACGGTGTTTATCCACTATTTCTTTTGCTAGCTATTTACAGCATGATCTGTTTAACGGAAACCATTGGTAATAAACTACAGGTGATGATCAATGAACTTCTGCCTTTAAAAAAGGCTACGTTCATAGCTAGTTTTATAATAATAATTATCAACCTACAGCCAACTAAAGTGTTAGCGGGTTATTCCGAAGCAATTAATAGAAGTAACACCCAGATATTTGAGTATATACACCAATATAAAACTCCAGAAGATATAATTATTTCACCTACACCTCCATTTGCTGCAATTAATTTAGGCGGTTTAGATTACTTTTTAATGGGAACAGACTATTTAGATGCAATTTACTGGCACAACGGAAAATTAATTGATAGATGGGGAGGTGGAGTAGTAGTCAGTAATATAGATCAAATAAATCAGATATTAGCAAAATCTCAACGTGTATGGATTCATGTAGATGATATAAGAATAGGCAGATTTGAACCCAATACTTGGGAGTATATCGCAACATTAGGTAAACCAGTTATAGATAGGTTGGGAACTCGTTTACGACTTTGGCAACCAGAAGATGGATTACCAAAACGCATACCTAACCAAGGCAAAGATTTAGGAGCTTATTAATCAAATTATATATCTGTATTTAATAACTAATTTATACAGACATAGAACTCAGATTTTATTTTTGAACACATCCTGAGACTGAAAAGCGAGTTTTATCAGGGTTTTATCTGAAATCTTGTTCAGAAATCAGACAGGAGTCCTATATATATATCAAGTTTAAAAAACATGAAGTTTAAACCAATCACATTTATTAAAACAACTGTAAGTATTAGTCTACTTGCTTTTGTATTTACTCGCATAAATTTTAGTCAAGCATGGACTCAATTTCAACACCTATCTTTACCCTTCATTATCCTAGCTTTAGTCTATTACACTGGTTGTCAAGTGTTGAGTTGCTGGCGCTGGCAGGTTGTTCTTAATTCAAGCGGTCATACTGTACCAATGAGCAGCTTGCTGACCAGTTATTTTGCTGGGATGTTTCTTAATATTTTTCTGCCAGGCGCTCTTGGTGGAGATGTATATCGTGTTTATAGAATTGCTCAAGTAACCAAAGATTCAGAAGTCGCAATAGTATCTGTATTTTTAGAAAGATTTACCGGACTAGCAGCTTTATCTGCTTTAGCTTTAATTGGGCTACCTCCCGCTTTTAGATTAATCGGACGCTGGGATATTATTTTGTTATTTCTAACCTGTGTAGCTGCTTTAGTAGCAGCAGTTTTACTTATATCAAGCCCCAAACTATTAATGTTGGCTGAACCTTGGTTAGAAAAGTTTCACCTCGGCAAAGTAGCTGCTCGCTTTGCTAAGATTCAAATTCTGTTACGAAAGTTTGCCCAGGATCGTACAGCACTAGCTTTATCAATGGGGCTATCAATGTTACTTCAGTTAGCTATAGTTTATTACCACTATATAGTGGCGCAACAGTTGAAAATTCCTATTTCTTATTTACAGCTTTTAGTATTTATTCCGATCATCGTAGTAGTTACCTTATTGCCCATATCTTTAGGAGGTCTGGGTCTAAAAGAGGGTTTATGGATTTACCTGTTTAATCGGATTGGTTTAACTACAGAACAGGCTCTGCTGTTATCCCTAACAATTACAGGCTTAAGCTGGCTGTTGAGTTTGCCAGGAGCTTTAATTTTGCTTTTGGATTCAACAGGATTTAAATTAGTAAGGCAAGGAAAAATGGAATGATACAGCAGGATAAAAACTTTAAGCTAAGGAAGGATAAATGAAATGGTGAAAAGGCGATATCTAGCAGCTTGGATACTTTTGTTATTGCTGCCAACGACTAACATCACTATGGTTTTAGCTAAACAATATAACAGTCGTTTCAATAGGCAGTTTGAAGTAGGTTTAAGAAGAGAGCAAAGTAATTTATCTCAGTCTCAATTATCCCAAAAAACAGATTTTGAGTATGAATCAACTGATTTAATCGCCAATGTTCTCTACCGACATTTGTCAGGCTTGTATAAATCAATGATGCCCAATGGTGCTAATGGTACAAATGTGCGTTGGCTACGTAATCAAGCAGGACGTTGGTATATCGAAGACCAGCGGTATGGGGAAGAATTAATCATTGGTGGGCTGATAAAGAATGATCCACAAGCCATTGAAGCAGGATTTAAGATGTTTGATTGGGGGTTTGCTCATCAAGTTGATGACGGCAGTTTCTCCATGACGAGCGATCGCTTCCATAGTACCTCTTTCTTTGTAGAAGCAGTTGCCCATGCACTTTTAGTCATACAACAATCTCCACACTCAAAACAATATGCCTTTCAAGTAGCCAAATATAAACCTTTGGTACATCGCGCCGCCCGTTGGATGATTTCGTCGCAAGTCTGGGAACAAGGAATCAGAGGCAACAGACCTTACACCCATCGTCGTTACTTAGTTGCAACAGCTTTAGGATTGACAGGTAAACTAACTGGCGATGAAGAACTGATTAAATACGCCCATCAGTCTATTGCAGATGGTTTATCTTTGCAACGTCCAAATGGTGTTAACCCGGAAAAAGATGGCTATGACAGTAGTTATCAGATGGTAGGTGTGGTTTATGCCCAGCGATGGGTGACATACTTTCGGCAAGATGCAATAACGCCTAAAGTTATAGCGATGATCAATAAGTCGCTGCTATGGCAGCAGACAAGAATCTTGCCTTCTGGAGAAATTAGCACTGAGGGCAATACCCGCACTGCTGGAGAGGAAAAGGGACGCTCTGGCAAGGTAAAAGGTATAGATAGAAAGACAGCCTTACGTGGTTTTGCTTATTGGGCATCTGTGACAGGTAATCAAAAGTGGGAAGAAAGCGCCCGTCAGTTAGCAAAGTTTTACTATAAAATGCCGTAAATTTTTACTAGAGGCTTAAAAAAGTGAGTCTTGTTGAGCATGATTGTTGAGTGTTACTTGCTTTACTGGTAGGGTGAAAATAGGCTGTTTGAACATTGGGTGAACATTTTAAGGGATGTAATCGCTAAAAAGGCTGATACTGTGTGCAAATCGCTTACCTCTGAGAAACCCTGTATTAGCTCCGGGACAAATATACTGAAGAGTTTTTGGTGTAAAACGTTCTAACAAGAATCGAAGACTGTTAATTTGCCTTGGCCAGTGAAAGGTTTTCGCTGTCCGTAATGGTACTGGTTGACCCTGCTGATTAGGCACTAAATGGCGACCAGAAAACAATATACCTCCAAGTTCACTATAGTAGAGGCAAGATGAGCCGGGAGAATGACCCGGTGTCCAAATCACTTGTGTTGCTGCATCGAGAGTAAATTCTTGCCTAAAGGTAGTTACGGTTAAGCCTGGTAATAAATAAGCCTCTTGCTCTTGAATCAGCACCTCGCAGCCAAAGGTTTGCTGAATTTCAGCGGTTTTGCCAATAGCGCCTCGATGAGTGATAAATAACCAACGCACGCCTCCATACGCTCCTAAAAAATCTTGAGTTGTTTGGTCTAAGGCAGGGCAATCTATGAGGATATTGCCTTCATTTCTTACAATAAAATAAGAGGTTCCTCCTAATGTGTCCCGATTGGGTGGAAAGGCAAAAATGCTCTCTTGTGCGAAGTCCGATTGCAGAGAACCCCCGCTAGGAACTTCGTCAGGGAAGACAGCCCGTGGTGGCTTAGTTGTATGACTTGGCACTTGTGGTAAAGGGCACATGATCAAAGAGCCGAAACTGAGGAGTTGTGGACAATCTGGTTACAGTGTGGAAATTCTGAAGAATTGAAACTTGAGCGTTAACCAGCGCTGTTAACCGTTGTGAATAAAATTGGGGTTTGAGGTCTGCCTTGTAGTTAATGCTATGGTGCTGAAGCTACTGGTGGGGCATTTTGTCCAAATTACTGAAGATAATATGGCATTTTGGTTTCTGTTTATCCTCCTACTGGGGTTAGCTACTTATCTAATGGTGCAGCACAGCGTCGCTCACATCACCCGAACGCCAGTATGGTTGTTATGGCTGGTTTTAATGACACCAGCATTTCTATTGAGTGGATGGACACTGATGTACGGGGCGAAACAACCTCCGCCGTCAGCGCTGATCATTTGGTCGTTATTTGTCTGTACACTGTTGTACTGGACGTTGTTTCAATGGGGGCGTCAAGCGCCAAGAGATACACAAATCCAAACCCCAGCCGAAGCCTCTGAATCACAGCCGGCTATCCAACCTACCCCAGAACCAATAGTGCGTCCGATTGAGCTAACGGAAGAAACCCAACTGCGAAATTGTTTTCCTTGGTCTGTATACTACGTTCAAAATATTGAATATCGACCACAAGCCGTGATTTGCCGTGGTCAGTTGCGAACTAAAGCCAGCAACGCCTACCAGCAGATCAAGACTAATATTGAAGCACAATTTGGCGATCGCTTCGTGCTAATCTTTCAAGAAGGTTTCAATGGCAAACCTTTCTTTGTGCTGGTTCCCAATACTCAAGCTGCTAAAGAGAGAAATACACCACGACGCGACCAGGAACAGTTAACTCGACCAGGATTAGCACTTCTGCTGCTAGTAGCTACTTTGCTAACTACTACCTTGGTGGGAATAGAAAATGCTGATGTTTCTCTTCCACCTATCTGGGAAATTGGCTCTTTGTTCAAAGTTCTATCTAACCCAGATGTCCTATTCAAAGGATTACCCTATGCTTTAGGACTGATGACTATTTTGGGCATTCATGAACTTGGGCATTATTTGACAGCTAAATTTTACAATATTCGCTCGACGTTGCCTTACTTTATTCCCGTGCCTTTCTTCTTGGGAACTTTTGGTGCATTTATTCAGATGCGTAGTCCTATTCCCAACCGCAAAGCTTTATTTGACATTAGTATCGCTGGGCCAATTGCAGGTTTTGTTGTTACCTTGCCATTACTAATATGGGGCTTGGCTCATTCTGACGTGGTTTCCCTGAATGAAAAAACCCGACTTTTGAATCTTGATGCCCTTAATCCCAAGTATTCAATTTTACTGGCGCTACTCTCGAAGTTAGCTTTGGGAAGTCAGTTAACAGCAAAATCAGCCCTTGACCTGCACCCACTTGCAGTAGCTGGTTTTCTGGGACTAGTTGTCACGGCGTTAAATTTAATGCCTGTGGGACAACTAGATGGAGGTCACATTGTCCATGCGATGTTTGGACAACGAACTGCGATCATAATTGGTCAAATTGCTCGCGTGTTGTTGCTATTACTGGCTTTAGTTCGGGAAGAATTTTTGCTGTGGGCGATTATCTTATTATTTATGCCGTTGATTGATGAGCCTGCACTGAATGATGTCACTGAATTGGATAACGGACGTGACATTTGGGGATTACTGGCAATCGCTTTGTTGATTATAATTGTTTTGCCATTACCGCAGGCGATCGCTAACTTTTTGCAAATTTAAAAAGTATCAGCACAGAGAGAGAAATATATCTAAATTTTTTCCCAGCTATAGAATTAACCACAGCTTGGTATTTTGTTATTTGAACTTGTTCCCTAGCAAAATAATCTGGTAGCGTGCGTTATGGACATTAGTCCTAACGCACTGAAAATCTAGGATGGTGCGTTAGCCTACGGCATAACACACCCTTGCATTACTACAAAACTATCAAAAACTAACTAGATACTGAATTAGCCGCCTCCGAAGCCTTCGCAGCTGGTGGAAAGCCACCCATGCGAATCTCAGAAGTGAAGGAAGTGATACTAAATCCACCAAAACTCTTGAGGACATTTACCCGCATTCGCAAATTGGGGCTAGCAAACCACAGACGCTCTTCAGAACTCATGGTTTCATCCTCTGTAGTTAGAATTAAAGCACCATCACTATCTATTTTATAGCGTCCGGCAACTGGAGTTTTATCGGCATCAACTATTTCTCGCAGTAACTTGCCTTGGGCCGAATTATCTGCATCAGGTACGGAAACTAACACAGTTGAACCACTATGTTTTACTTGATCCTTTTCCATTGTGCCGTTCCAGGTAATTTTGGTAGCACAAGAGGCAGAACTAAGATTAATTTTGTACTGTTGACACAGTTTGATCACTTCTGGATGATCTACTGCCAGCGTCTCAATGATGATGTCTGACTTGCTATTTTCAGATTGGTTAAAAGCCAAATGTTGACTAGTACGATGAGAAAACCATTTACCAGCACTTAACTGAAAAAACTCTTCAATATTCATGAATGAAATTACCCTGCATCAAAATGCTAAAATTCCCACTTAATTATTATTAAAAGGTAGTAGGAAACTTTAATATTAAGCTTGATTGGCTATTTCCTCAAGCTTCTTCAGTCCAATCCTGGCTGCCTCAGCAACGTTGAAATGATTGTCTTTTTCCAGGTATTTTAAAGCTGAGACACTCTTGGGAGTAGGAAGATTTCCCAAAGCTTCTGCCAAACGCTGCCTTACTAACCAATCATCTGATTGGGCGAAGCGCAGGATCTTATCGACAGATTCAATGTCTTGAATTTCTCCCAGTGCAGAGATTGCAGCTTGTTGCAATACTACTTCTTCGCTATCCAATGCCCGAAGAAGAATTTGACGCGCACGGGGGTCTTTAATGTTACCTAGAGAAACGGCTGCACTAAAGCGTACTAGCCAATCAGTATCTTCATAAAATGCCCGTGAAAGCACTTCAAAGGCTCTGGCATCACCCAAATATCCTAATGCACCCGCGGCATCAGCGCGTATACCATAATCGGGGTCATTTTCGAGAATTCTAACCAAAATTGCATAACATTCTGGCGTCGGCTTGATTCCAAGGGCAAATATTGCCATCGATCGCAGTTGCAAAGATTCGTCGTCTAGTACCTTTTTAATCAAAGGGACTGCATCTTCAGCAGAAACATGACGCAGATTAGCAAGGGCTACCATGCGATCGCGTAAATTCGGACTTTCTAACTGAGTAGAAATTTCTTGTAAGCTTAGAGCTGCCATTTAGTTCAAAGCGTTTTCTTTACTTATCTTAATTTACCCGATCCGTTCATCAGGCTGTCGCCATAGTGAAGTAGGAGTTTGGCGACTTGACAAAGTGCCTCGACTATGATTTAAGAATAAACAAATGTTACTTCCGGCGAGATTCTGTATTGAATTTAGCAGTCAGATTTAACACAACGCTGTCAACGCTGTGCGTAGCTTGCTTACAGCAGTTTTCATGTATTTCAACCACATCTCTCGTAAGGGCACAGCAATGCTGTGCCCCTACCGCGTGGTCTATTTACCTGAAAATAGCTGTAAGAGTAGGATTACGCTAATGCACCTTCAAAGCAATCTTAAGAATATATTCTGCTATTTTTTAAATCGGACTATTTGTAGAAGTCTGGTTCAAACTATATATTTAAACTAGGTTTGAGAACGGAGAGGGAGGGATTCGAACCCTCGTTAAGTTTCCCTAAACACACTTTCCAGGCGTGCGCCTTCAACCACTCGGCCACCTCTCCAGGTGCCACAATTTACAATAATACTATAAAATCGCAGAAAATGCAAAGATAAAGAAAGATATTTTAGATTGAATCTGAAAGTCCCAATCCCAAAACGCAAATCCAGATGTCCCGTACATACACAATTAGAGTTCGCGATCGCGCCACTGGCAAAACATACACCCTACAAGTGCCAGAAGACCGCTACATCCTGCACACTGCCGAAAAACAAGGGGTGGAACTACCGTTTTCCTGCCGCAATGGGGCTTGCACCACTTGTGCTGTGAGAGTATTGTCGGGAGAAATTTACCAACCAGAGGCGATCGGATTGTCGCCACATTTACGTCGGCAAGGTTATGCCTTGTTGTGTGTGAGTTACGCCCGTTCTGACTTGGAGGTAGAGACACAAGACGAAGATGAAGTCTACGAACTCCAGTTTGGACGCTATTTTGCTAGGGGGAAAGTTAAAGCGGGTTTACCGTTAGATGAGGAATAAACAATTCAAAATCACCGTTTGGGCAGCGGCGACGATAAAAGAAGTTCTGATGCCTGTGCGTCTTGGTGACTGGGTGCGAAAAATAGCCATTTTGGCTTGCTTATTGCTCTTGGTAAGTTGCCAAGGTAAAAACCAGCTGCCAAACAATCAGGCTGATGTAAAAGTAGCACGGGTAGTTAGTGGTCAAAGTTTGGAAGTGTTAGGCATGGCTGAACAACCAAATTTGATTTCCCAAGTGCGGTTAGTTGGTGTTGATGCACCAGATTTGCGACAGCGGCCTTGGGGGGAAGCAGCAAAAGAACAGTTAGAGAATCTAATTGGTGGTGCAGAACAATCGGTAACACTGGAGTTTGATTTAGAAGCAAAAGACAAAATCGGGCGAACTCTAGCTTATGTGTGGAAAAATAAGGTGTTGTTGAATGAAGAATTAGTCAAACAGGGGAATGCAATGTTTGTTGGGCGATCGCCTAATCACAAATACGACCAGCGTTTAGAACGTGCCCAACAATGGGCTAGACTCATGGGGCAAGGAATCTGGAACCCAGAAAAACCCATGCGCCTCACTCCTGGTGAGTTTCGCCGCCAAAATCTTTAATTAGTGCTGAGGGGGAGAGTTGGGGAGTGGGGAGTAAAAATTTTGGATTTTAGATTTTGGATTTTAGATTGAAATTTAATCCCAGGACTTACCCAAACAATAGCCGAAACCCTTATTTTCAGGTAGGGGCAATTCATGAATTGCCCCTACAGTGTGTACTTTTGCGTAAGTCCTAAATCCAAAAGACGCTCTCTACGAGACGCTGCGCGAACGCGGACTCGCTAACGCTGCGCTATCGTCAATCCAAAATCTAAAATTGAATTGCCCAATGCTCAATGACTAATGACTAATCTACAAATTTTTCTAGATATTGCTACGGAAGCGGCCTTAGCTGCTGGTGCCATTTTGCAAGGTTACTTGGGTAAGTTAGAAGACGCAATTTTTGAAAAAGGACGCCCTGGTGATTTAGTTACCGCTGCTGATAAAGCCTCAGAAGAGTTGATTTTAGAAATTTTGCGCCGCCACTTTCCCCAGCATTCTATCCTCGCTGAAGAATCAGGGAAATTAGGTAATCAGGAGAATGAATACCTCTGGGCAATAGATCCTCTAGATGGCACAACCAACTACGCTCATCAATACCCATTTTTTGCCGTTTCCATCGGGCTGTTAATTAATGGCGTTCCGCAAATTGGTGTAATTTATGACCCCTTTCACAATGAGCTATTCCGCGCGGCTGCTGGCTTGGGAGCAACGCGTAACCGTAGTTCCATCAAGGTTTCGGTAACATCTGAACTGAGTAAAAGCCTACTAGTGACAGGATTTGCCTACGATCGCCGCGAAACCTCTGATAACAACTACGCAGAATTTAGTCACCTCACCCATCTTACCCAAGGAGTCAGACGTAGCGGTTCCGCATCGCTAGATTTGGCATATGTTGCCTGTGGACGTGTCGATGGTTACTGGGAACGGGGACTTTCTCCTTGGGATATTGCCGCCGGGATAATTTTGATACAAGAAGCTGGGGGCAAAGTTACCGCCTACGATGGCAATCCCGTCAAAATTGAATCAGGTAGAATTCTCGCCACAAATAGTTATATTCACGACTCCCTCAGTAGCGAACTTTTACAAGTTCCGCCACTGTCAGCTTGGGAGTGAGGGGAGAAATCAATTCAAAATTCAAAATGACGCTCTCTACGAGACGCTAAAAGCGAACGCGAGTGCGTCTCTAAGAGTTGCTATGCCGTTGGCGTTGGCGTAGCCTCTCGTAGAGAAGCCTCAAGGAACGCGAGTGCGTCTCCCCTTCTCACATTGGGAGAGGCTAGCGCCAAGGGAGAAGA